>NHDN01000002.1 GCA_002171765.1 Verrucomicrobia bacterium TMED60 | reverse complement strand
TATGGTGCTGAAGTAATGGCAACAGATCTTAGGGCGTCAGCTAGTCTTATTCTTGCAGGGCTTTGCGCTAAAGGAGAAACAGTTGTAGATAGAATTTACCACATAGATAGAGGCTATGAGCGCATAGAGGAAAAACTAAATTACTTAGGAGCTAACATAACAAGACTTCCTAGTTAATTCTTTTTGTTTGGTCTGGAGTTATTTCAATAAGTTTTTCATCACCATTATTTGAAAATAATCGTAGTTTAATATCATTTCCAAGACCGGCAAATCTCAATGATTTAGTAAGGTTTATCCATGTTCCTTCATCCTCATTGATTTCAATGATAATGTCGTCTGCTCTAACTCCTTGCTCGTATAAGGGTCCAAATTTACCTATCTCAACTATTCTCAAAGCATTTACAATTTTATTTTCAAAATTAACTCTAATTCTGATAACCCTAAAATCACCTATCCAAGTTGTTCTAATTTTTCCATATTGAATAAGCTCAGAAGCAATTTGAACAATAAGATTGGATGGAATTGCAAAACCTATGCCCTGATAAGCACCTGTTTTTGAAAATATTTTTGAGTTTATACCAATTAGATTACCGTTCTCATTTATTAAAGCTCCTCCAGAATTACCAGGATTAATTGCCGCATCAGTTTGAATGAGTTGTAGATAAGGATTTCCGTAATCTCTCCCAGTGGCACTAATGATGCCATTAGAAACTGATATACCAATTCCATATGGGTTTCCAATAGCAAGAACTCTGTCCCCAATTCTTAGATTTTCAGAATCAGCTATATCTATAGGATTCAATTTATCATTTGATGTAATTTTTAGCACTGCAATGTCTGTATTTTTATCAATGCCAATAATTGTTGCTTGATAGTTTTTTCCGTTATTTAGCCTAACATTTACTTGATTTCCAGAAAGGATATGTAAATTTGTGACGATATAACCATCTTTAGAAAATATTACTCCAGAACCTATTCCATTTTTTTCTCTCCTATCAAGCAAGTTATTACTTGAAGATATCGTTACCACTGATTCTATTGATTTTTTTGAGGCACTTACTAATTTGTTCTTTTCATTGGATATGAAGTACCATGAGGCTGCAAAAGCTAATAATATAATTAATATATAATTTAATGTGTATGTTTGAAAAATTTTCATAATGTCAACTACTCAAAATATCATTGATGCCCTTAAAAACCAAGGCATAAAAGTAGATTCAGCACAGTTAGAACTCATAAATAGATTATCTAAAATAACTCTAAATAAAAGAATGTTTAGTGTAATTAACAAACTCTCAGGAAATAAAAATTTAGGTATTTATGTATGGGGAGATGTTGGTAGAGGTAAAACATTGATAGTTAATGAATATTTAAAACAACTCAAACAAAATTCATTAAAGACCTACCACTATATTGATTTTATGAATACTGTTCACAATGAGCTCAATAATTTTTCAGGCCTAAGCAATCCCCTTAGACATGTTTTAAAAAGCCTTATAAAGGAATGCAGTTTAATATTTATTGACGAATTTCAAGTAGAAGATGTTGCAGATGCAATGATTATTTCAAATCTTTTGAAAGAAATTTTAGACTCTGGAGTAAAGATTATTCTTACATCTAATGCGCACCCAAATGATTTATATAAAGACGGGTTGCAAAGACAAAAATTCATCAAATCAATGCATGAATGCGTTGAAAAATTAGACATTTTTATGCTTGATGGCGGCATTGATTATAGAACTAGAAATATAATTGAATTAGATAATGATAAAAAAAATTCTTATACCGACAATCATATTACTAGATTCTTAAAAAATAATTTTGCATTTTCAGACGATCATAGTAGTGAAGTGCAAATAAATAATAGAAAATTTAAATGTAAAATTTCATCAAATAATTTTTTATGGATTGACTTTATGAGTTTTTTTAAAGAACCTACAAATTCTAAAGATTACAAAGAAATTTCAAATAGATATGATTGGATTTTTATCAGCAACTTCTATGAATGTGATGATGACTCAGCCGATATAATACGAAGATTTATTTCATTTATAGATATTCTTTATACCAGAAAAAGTAAAATTAAATTTTTTTTCAATGATATTGATATAGATTCAATCTATACGGGTGTTAAATTAGAATTTTTATGGGTTAGGTGTGCTAGCAGATTATCTGAGATGCAAATGTATGAGTATTTAACAAATGATAATAATGAATAAAAATGCATATAAATATTGCTATATTTACTCGTAAACATTAATATTCTCACTCAAATTAAATGATTATGAAAACTTATTCACTTAAAAAAGAAGAAGTCGAAAGAAACTGGTTTGTATTGGATGTTTCTGATCGAATATTGGGCAGGGTAGCTACTAAAATTGCTGACAGGATAAGAGGCAAAGATAAGCCCACATTCACACCTCACACTGATGGAGGAGATTATGTAATTGTTGTAAATGCGGAAAAAATTAAAGTTACTGGCTCAAAGTTTACAAATAAAAAATACTATAAACACTCTTTATATCCTGGTGGCCTTAAAACTCAAACATTTCAAGAATTAAATAGTAAAAATCCTGAAAGAATTATAGAAGAAGCTGTAAAAGGTATGCTTCCTAAAAATAAGTTAGGTAAATCTATGATTAAAAAACTTAAAGTTTTTAAAGGCCCTGATCATGATCATGAATCACAACAACCCACTGAATGGAAGCTAAGCTAACTAATGAGCACAGAAACACATTACGCAACAGGTAGGAGAAAAACATCTTCTGCTAGAGTTTACTTAAAAAAAGGCAAAGGTGAAATTGTTGTAAATAACAAAAAGTTAGATGAGTATTTCGGAAGGAAAGTTGCTCAAATGCTTGTAATGCAACCCTTGGAGCTTTTAGATCTATCCGAAAAAATAGATGTCAATATAAAGGTTAAGGGTGGTGGAAGCTTTGGCCAAGCAGGAGCGATAAGACATGGTATTTCAAGAGCATTAACAATGTTTGATGAAGAAGCTAGACCTCAATTAAAAAAAGCAGGACTTTTAACAAGAGACCCAAGAAGAGTCGAAAGAAAGAAACCTGGGCTTGTAAAAGCTAGAAAAAGTAAACAGTTCTCAAAAAGATAATTTTCTTAATTTTTACTCGCTTATTTTCAATTATAAGTGAATTTTATATTACTAAATTATGTTATAATCCCAGTCTGATTTTTTAGTCGCACACAACCTAAATGCAAGATAAAGATAAAACCAGAAGAAAAGTTTTAATTGGCCTGACAAGCGCAGTAGGCTTGTCTGGAGTACCATTTGCTGCAACACCATTTATAGCTGCTTGGAATCCAAGTGCTAAGGCTAAGGCAGCCGGAGCCCCTGTAAAGCTTGACGTTTCAAAAATGCAGTTTGGTCAGCAAATACAAGTTTCATGGAGAAAACAACCGGTGTTTATTATTAGACATACCAAAGAAAGTCTTGCGAGTTTAGAACTTTCTTTACCAAAATTAGCTGATCCAAATTCTGATCTTATTTCTGAACCATACAAAGGCTTATTCCCTACGAGATCAAAAAGTTCAGAATATTCGGTAATGTCTGGAGTATGCACTCATCTAGGTTGCGCTCCAAAATATTTCCCTGAAGTTGAACCTAAATCATGGGATGCAACATGGAGTGGAGGTTTTTTTTGTCCATGCCATGGCTCAATGTTTGATATTGTAGGAAGAGTTTTTAAGGGTGTTCCAGCACCTACTAATCTAATTGTACCTCCTCATATGTTTGAAGGAAGTATATTAACTATAGGAGAGGATAAGGAGTTATAAATGAGTGAAATTGCTGGTAAATTATTCTCTTGGGTAAACGACAGATTACCTATTGTAAATACTTTTGAAAGACATCTTTCAAAGCATCCTGTTCCATCAAAGGTAAATTTTTGGTATCTTTTTGGAGCTCTTGCCTCAGTGGTTTTAATTATACAAATTGTTTCAGGTATATGGTTAATAATGCCATATTCAAATACAGAAGAAGAAGCATTTTCTTCAATCGAATACATAATGCGAGATGTCGATTATGGATGGGTTATAAGATATATACACACAACAGGGGCTTCAATGTTTTTTGCAGTTGTATATTTGCATATGTTCAGAGGCCTCCTTTATGGCTCATATCAAAAACCAAAAGAGTTGGTTTGGATATTCGGTTGCACAATATATCTTGCTATGATGGCAGAAGGGTTTCTTGGCTATGTACTCCCATATGGCCAAATGTCATATTGGGGAGCACAAGTTATTATTTCTTTATTTGGTGCCATACCTTACATTGGTGAATCTCTAGAGTTGTGGGTAAGAGGTGATTACTATATCTCGGGCATTACAGTCTCAAGATTTTTTGCACTTCACGTGGTTGCTTTACCTCTTGTTCTAATAGCTTTAGTTTTTTTACACTTAGTAGCATTACATGAAGTTGGTGCTGGAAATCCCGAAGGTGTAGATATTGAGGAATTTCTTGATGATGATGGAGTCCCTCTAGACAGTGTTCCATTTTTTCCTTACAAAGTTTTAAATGCTCTTGTTGGAATAGGAGTTTTTATGACTGTTTTTGCAATCATAATGTTTTTCTTTCCTGAGGGAGGCGGCTATTTCATAGAAATGGCTAATTTCCAAGAAGCTAATCCATTAGTAACACCAGACCATATTGCTCCTGTTTGGTACTATGCGCCATTCTTTACGATGTTAAGAGCAGTGCCGGATCCATTAGGTGGCCTTATTGTAATGGGTTCTGCTGTGGCAATATTTTTTGTAGTTCCATGGTTGGATCGAAGCAATGTTGCATCAATAAGATATAAGGGAATATACAGTAAAATTGCTCTTGTTCTATTTGGAGTAAGCTTCCTTACATTAGGATACCTAGGAACAGTTGGTGTTACAGAAGTTAGAAAAACTATGAGTGTAATTTGTACCGTGATTTATTTCGCATTTTTTTTATTAATGCCCGTTTATACAAAATACGAAAAAACAAAACAAGTACCTAAGCGATTATGATAAAAAGTTTATATAACAGAACTCGATTATTAACTTTTTTAAGTTTTCTATTAACTATATTTTTTATAAATAATATCGATGCTGCTGAAGGCGGGCCATGCAAAGATTATGGAGATTGTGATAAATTCAAATACTCTCTCAATGACATGGAGTCACTTCAAAGAGGAGCTTCAACATATATTAATTATTGTTATGGCTGCCATTCTCTAAAATATTCAAGATGGGGCAGAGTTGCTAAAGATTTACAGATTCCTGAAGATATTTTTTTTGAAAATTTAGTGTTTGATAAGTCTATCAAGCCTGGTGATTTAATGACTGGCGCAATGTCAGATAATTCAGTAAATTGGTTTGGCGTTGCTCCTCCCGATTTAACACTAGTGTCAAGATATAAAGGAGATGATTGGATATATTCTTACCTTAGGGCTTATTATGAAGACTCTTCAAAACAATATGGTGTTAACAATCTTGTTTATCCTGGTACTGCAATGCCAAACGTTCTTCTTTCACTTCAAGGCAATCAAAGGTTGGTCTGTAAAAGTGTTCCTGTAATTGCAAATAATGGTGGTGAAAAGAGAGATGAAAATGGAAATACAGTTACTAATGAAAAATGTGGTTTTTTAGAAGTTCAAGAGGGAACTGGAGAATTGACTAAGGAAGAATTTGATACTCTCATATATGATTTAACAAACTTCTTAGTTTATGTCGGAGAACCAATTAAGGCTACAAGAGAAAGAATAGGCTGGTATGTTGTATTTTATTTTTTAATATTTACTGCATTGGCTTCTCTGCTATATCGAGAGTACCATAAGGACTATTTAAAATAACATATTTGGGGAAATTATGATTTTATATTCAGATAGAGACGATCATTATAGTCAGAGGGTGAGAATTGTTTTAGCAGAAAAGGATATTTCTGCAGAAATTAAAGAGTCTAAACAGGACGAAACACCAGATGAAATATTATCAATGAGCCCTTATCATAAACTCCCAATCTT
Source organism: Verrucomicrobia bacterium TMED60 (assembly GCA_002171765.1). The sequence goes on along the minus strand of NHDN01000002.1, from coordinate 3,570 downwards.
AGTAGATAGAGATTTGATTATTCATGATCCTGCTGTGATGATGGAATACTTGGATGAAAGATTTCCACACCCGCCTTTACTACCTGTCTATCCTGTTGCTCGTGCTAATAGCAGAACTCTTATGTTAAGAATTGATAGAGAATGGTGCCCACTAATAGATACTTTAATTGAAGCAAAAAGTCCTGAAAAAGAGCTTATGAAGGTAAGAGAAGAGCTCCTGCATGAAATATCATCTATCGCACCAACATTTAAAGAATTTAAATTTTTTATGAGTGATGAATTTACTCTTGTAGATTGCTTTTTTGCTCCAATCTTGTGGAGACTCCCTTCAGTTGGTATAAAGTTACCAATTAACAGACACCTTAAACCACTTCTTGATTATCAAAAATCTGTATTTGAAAGACCAGGATTCCTTGATAGCTTATCTTCTCTTGAAAGAGATCTTAAAGAAGATTAGAGAGCACACCTAAATCAACTTTAGAAAAAGATAAATTTCTTTTTATACACTTATTTTTGGTGATTTTTTCTGAAGTCGTTTTTAGAAATATCTCCTGTCTAAATAAGTTGTTTTGATATACCTTTTCAAGAAGCAAATAGTCTGCTATCAACATTTTTTCAAATTCATTCTTAATATTCTTAATGTCTTTTTCTCCGACTATTGTTTTAATCATTTCATCTTGAACGGGTATAAAAATAGACTCAAAATCTGCAAGCTTTTTATAGTCATTTGCATCATGAAAAATTTGAGTTGATGAATATGAATCAATATTTAATGCAAAGTTTTTCACTAAAGGAACAATGGTTTTACCTAGATCATAATCAAGCAAAAAATAAATTTTTGATATGTCATTTCTTATCCTAGGATAATGTTCTATTTCTAAATCTTTATCTAGGTTTGAAATATCTAAGTGTCTATCAATACTCCTATTAACTTCTAAAATTCTTTTTACCTCTTTATCGTAATCACTCTCATCTAATAAATAATATAACTCTTGAGGATATTTTCTTTTGAGATCTTCTGATAGGTTTTCAAATTCTTTAGAATAAATGATCAATACTTTTTTATTAAGATTATCAATCTTATCAAATACCTTTAACTCTAATAAATCATTCTGCTCCTGAGTAAAAGAGCGACAAAAATATTTTAAATTTGATTCTAATAAGTCATTACTTAATCGATACGAATCATTTTTATCAAAATCGATAGAAAATTTAATATTTTCATTGAATAAATACTCTAAAATTATTTCTTTATTTTTATTTGAAGTTTGTAGATCTAAATCAAGAAGCACTTTCTCCTTTTCAGTATTAGTTGAACTAACACATGAGGCTAAGAAAAGCATCGAACATAGTGTCATTAATGTTAAGCTAAACTTCATATTTTTATAAAATTAAATGTTATATTTTATTTCTTCACCAATAGGTAATCTAAATGATATATCACTTAGGGCAATAGATGTTATTGGATCATCCGATTTCCTTTATGCTGAAGATACAAGAAATACCAAAAAACTATTGAATTTTATTAATATTAAAAAAAATTGCAGAAGTTTTCATGAACATAATGAAGACAAAGTAACACTGGAAATAATAAATCAAATTAAAAATAATAAGAATGTTTCCATAATATCTGATGCAGGAACTCCCGCCATATCTGATCCGGGTTATAAACTCATAAAAGAATGCTCAAAACAATTAATTAACTATACTCTTATACCTGGACCTTCATCTGTTATAAGTGCAGCAGTGATGTCAGGATTCCCAACAGATAAATTTACCTTTTTCGGATTTGTACCTAAAAAACTTAACGATCAAGAGGTATGCTTTGAAGGCATAAAAGATGATAATAAAACAGCAATTTTCTTTGAATCTCCAAAAAGATTAGAAAAAACCGTCACCAATTTAATTAAAATTCTTGGAAAGACAAGAAGAGTCTCAATTTGTAAAGAGATGACTAAGCTACATGAACAAATTTTTAGAGGTAGCGCTTTAGAGATCCTGGAGGATATAAAAAAAGAAAAAATTTTATTAAAAGGTGAAATGGTAATTGTTATTGAAGGTACTCAAAAAAATACTAATAACTTTGTTTTAGATAAAAAGACAAAAAAAGAGTTTTTAAAAAAACTATCTGTATCCGATGCTGCAAAGCTTATCTCTTTAGTAACAGGTCAAAATAAAAGAGATATATATAAAAATCTTATAGAAATATAAAAAATCATTATAATAGTCCTCGAGTTGGTTGGATGATCGCTAATTAAATTAGAGGAAAGTCCGGACTTCATAGAGCAGGGCGCCAGGTAACACCTGGGAGGCGTGAGCTTACGGATAGTGCAACAGAAAGTATACCGCCAATTTATTTGGTAAGGGTGAAAAGGTAAGGTAAGAGCTTACCGCTTGAATGGTAACATTTAAGGCATTGCAAACCCCAGCCTGAAGCAAAACCAAATAGAAATCCTATAGAGTTGCTCGCTTTGGATTTGGGTAGGTTGCTAGAGTATTATGGCAACATAATACCGAGATAGATGATCATCATTTACAGAATCCGGCTTACAAACCAACTCATTTTTTTACATACTGATATTTTTATACTTATTATGTGTGAAAAAGTGTGCAAAAGTGTTGCAATGTGTGTAAAAAGACTTTATATTTTGTAAATGTTTGGTTTTAATACAGTTTCTTTGGATGCAAAGGGCAGGCTTTCAATACCTGCTAGATATAGAGCTGATTTTAAATTACAGAATCAGCCCAAAATTGTAATAACAAAAGATCCGCAGTACCCATCTCTCAAAGTTTATCCTGGAAAAGAATGGGTAGATATTTCTTCGAAATTAGAATCTTTGCAAGGCTTAGATCCAATTGTAAGAAATATACAATGGACAATTCTTGGAAATGCTTACGAATCGGAATTAGATATTAATGGAAGAATGCTTTTAAGAATTCCAGCTGATCTTCAAAAATATGCAGAAATTGAAGATCAAAAACAAATAGCTTTAGTAGGCATGGGAAACAAATTTGAAATATGGAACACAAAAAGTTGGGAAATGAGACAAACCGGAGGTTCTTTGTCTACAGAGATTCTGGATGTCGTTCTTCCAGAAAGTATTAAATCTATGTCATTTTAATTAGGGGAAAAAAATGAATTTTGAAGTTATTGAGCAAGAAGTAGAAAACGCAAAAATCAAGGTTGTTGGCGTTGGTGGAGGTGGGGGCAATGCAGTCCTTCATATGATAAGCCACGATATTGAGGGAGTTGATTTTATTTGCGCAAACACTGATACACAAGCTCTTAATGCAACCAAGGATGCGATAACTATAAAATTAGGTAATGGATTAACAAAGGGGCTTGGAGCAGGAGCAGATCCTGATATTGGAAGAAAAGCTGCTGAAAGTGATCGAACTGCAATCGAGGAATTGTTAACAGGCGCTGATATGGTCTTTATTACAGCAGGAATGGGCGGCGGAACAGGGACAGGAGCTGCTCCTGTTATTGCATCTATTGCCAAAGAACTTGGCGCATTAACAGTAGCTGTTGTTACTAAACCTTTTAAATTTGAAGGAAAAAGAAGAATG
>NHDN01000001.1 GCA_002171765.1 Verrucomicrobia bacterium TMED60 | reverse complement strand
ACAGGAAGACTTTCAACAACACTCCAAGTTAAATTTTTATTGTTATTAATTTTGAAACTTTCAATAAATTTCTTTCTTTTCTTGATTTCGAATACAGACCATTTTTCACCATATTTTATTTGTGCTAGTGATGATACGATTCCTTCAACGCCTATCTGTCGAATTTGATCTAATTTTGAAGGATCATTATGACCAAACCATCTAAATGAGTACAGCATGTGACAATAGTATAATCAATATAAATATAAATAAATACTTTATTTTATTTTTGTTGATTTAAGTTCTAAACCTGAATACATTAAAAAAAATTTAAGGAGGAATAATGAAAAAATTTATAATATTTTTAACTTCTTTTTTTGCTTTACTAGTATCACCTGTTTTTGCAGGTGGTCATGGTGTTACTAAAGTAGCTCTAGTCCCTGGTGGCCCGCACCCTTATTTTGCTGCGTGGGAACAAGCAGGTTTAGATGCTGTAGAAGACTTTGGTTTAGGAAAAGCAGATTACAGAGTCCCTGCAGAGTGGGATCTAAGTCAACAAAACGAGTTAATTGAAAGTTTAGTTGGTCAAGGTTACAATGCAGTACTTGTATTTCCTGGTGATGCAGTTGGTACAAATAAAATTTTAGGTGAACTAGATGATGCTGGTATACCAACAGCTGCTTTAGCAGGATGTGTTGAACAACCAACTCAAGCAAAATTTTGTTTTGGAACTGACACTGGTCACTCAGCTTATCTTGGTACAAAAGAATTAATTAAAGCTTTAGGTGGCAAAGGAAAAATTGCTCACTTTACTGGTTTCTTAGTTGATCCAAATACAACTCTAAGAATCAATGCTGTTGAACAAGCTGTTTCAGAAGCAGGTGGTGGAGTAGAAATTATTCAAGTTATTGCTGATATTGATGCTTATGAACCAGCTGATGAAAAAATTAATGCTTTCATGGCGGCTCAAGGAAGTGAAGTAGATGGTATTGTTACTACTGCTTGGGTTCCTGCTGTTGTAGCAGCACAAGCTTTAACTAATATGGGCGATAAAAGAATTAAAATGGTTGGTATTGATCATGACGAAGTAGTTTTAAAAGCTATTAAAGATGGTTATGTTCATGGAACTATGCTTCAAAACCCATATGGACAAGGTTACATTGGTTCATATGTAATGGACAAAGTTAGACAAGGTTGTGAGTTCAAAGCTGATGCACCTTGGAAATCAACTGCACAAACTGATCAATTTATTGATTCAGGTACTGTATTTGTTGATATTAGCGATGTTGATACATACGTTATGGCTATGAGGGGAATTTCTCTAGAAATTTTAGAAACTTTTGATAGCACATATCTAAACTGTCCAAGTTAAAATAATATGGGGGCATTAAGCCCCCTTTTTTTATGAATAATAAAATTCCTAATTTTGTAAAAACTAATCAGTTTGGTTTACTTATATTGGTAATTGTATTTATTTGTATTTTTTCCTTTTCAACTGATGGATTTACTTCAAGATTCAATATTTATGCTCTCTCAAGAGTAGTTGCTCTAGATATAATGATTGGTTTAGCAATGATGGTAGTTATACTTACTGGAGGTTTAAATCTATCTCTAGGTGCTTTAGGTGTTTCTGCAGCAATGTTTGGTGGTTGGTGTATGGAAAGTATGGGAATTCCTATTTCTATTACAATTATTTTAGTTTTAGCTTTTGGTTCATTTCTAGGTTGGATTAATGGATTTGTAACTGTTAGAACAGGTGTTCATAGTTTCATTGTTACACTGGCAACGATGAGTATTTATTTTGGCTTCATGACCCTGCTTACTGAAGCAGAAGCTTTTAGAAAATTACCAGAGGTTTTTACTGATTTTGGAAGTTTAAAACTTTTCAATAAATATATTTCACCATTACTAATTATTAGTGTGCTAACTTGTTTTGTACTTTACTACATTTTTAAATACACTGATATTGGACGAAAGCTTATTGCAGCTGGAGCTAATCCTGATGCTGCAGAATTATCAGGTATTTCTGTAGATAGAATGTTTATTTATTGTCATATGCTGTCAGGCTTCTTAGCAGCACTAGCTGGCATAATGTTAACAGCAAGAATTGGTGCTGCAATTCCGTCTATGGCTGGTCATCTTGGATTTGATTGGTTATTACCTGCTTTTTTAGCTCCAGTATTGGGTGGAACACTTCTTTCTGGAGGTAAGGTTACAGTTTTTGGAACAATGCTAGGAGCAATTCTTGTTACATTAATAAATAATGGATTATACTTAATCGATGTAGGTGAATTCTGGGTAAGATTTTTTCTTGGTATCATATTATTAGGAGCTGTTCTTCTAGATAGAGCCAGGGAATATTTTACTGTTAAAAATTCAATTGTTTCATGAGCGCGCTTTTAAAAAAAGATTGGTTTGGACTGGGTTTAGTTTTAATTTTTGGTTCAATCTTAATTTCATTGTTTAAGCCTGCATTTATTTCCCCATTCAATTTATATGTTTTAATGCTGAGTGTTAGTTTGATGCTCGTTGTAGCAATGTCACAAATGATTATCATTGCAATTGGTCAAATGAACTTATCTGTCGGAGCAATTGGTGGCTTAGTTGCGATTTCATTTACTGGCTTAATGGAAGTTTATAGCATGTCTATTTTACCTGCTATTCTCATTGGATTATTAATTGGTCTTGCTTGTGGTTTTATAAATGGATACATCACTGTTAAAACTGGCATATCAGCTTTTATTATTACCCTTGCTACACTTTACATTTTTAAAGGAATGAATTTAGGCATAACAGAAGCTCAACCTTTTTATGAAATTCCTGAGGCTGTAAAATTTTTTGGAAATGCAAAAATTTTTGGCCCTATACCTTACTTAGTTATTATACCAATTATTATAACTGTGCTGATGTGGATTTTAATGAATAGAACATCACTTGGAAGGTATATGCTGGCATACGGGAATAATGTTCAATCATCAGAACTAATAGGAATATCTTCAACAAAAATAGTTATTTATGCTCATGTTATATCAGGCCTTTTAGCTGCTATTGGTGGAATGTTAGTGGTTTGTAGATTACAACTTGGGACACCCAATATAGGTGATTCTTGGTTATTACCTTCATTTGCTGCTCCTGTAATTGGAGGCGCTATACTTGCTGGTGGAAAAGTAGATGTTATTGCTACTGCTTTTGGTGTGATATTAGTTTCTATAATTTCTCAAGCTTTAGTAATTTTTAAAATTGATCCTTTTTTTGTTCAAATATTTTTAGGATTTATGATTTTATTAGCGGTATTTATAAATAGATACAGAGAATATAGAGAAGAGAGAAGAACAAAGGTTTTTTCAGATGAGTGATTATATTTTAGAACTCAATAAAATTACAAAAAATTTTCCTGGTGTTAAAGCTCTTGATAATGCAAACTTTAGACTCAAAAAAAAATCAATCCATGCACTTCTTGGTGAAAATGGAGCTGGAAAATCTACATTAATTAAAATTATTACAGGAGTATATAATCAAAATGAAGGAAAGCTATTTTTAAATAATCAAGAGAAGTCTTTTTCTTCACCTAATGAAGCAATGAATGCTGGAATTTCAGTTGTGCACCAAGAAAGAAATTTAATTAGGAGATTTTCAGTTGGTGAAAATTTAATGTTAACCAACCTTCCTAAAAATAATTTAGGATTAATTGATTATAATACTGTTGCCAAAGAATCAAAAAAATGGCTCGATATTATGGAGTTGGATATAGATCCAAATACAATAGTATCAGATTTAACAGTTGCAAAAATGCAACTTTGTGAAATAGCTAAAGCCTTATCCTTAGAATCAAAAATACTATTATTAGATGAGCCAACTTCATCATTATCCCCACAAGATACAAAAAATTTATTTGCATTACTTAAACGATTAGTTGCTGAACAAGATGTAAGTATAGTTTTTGTTAGTCACAAATTAGAGGAAGTATTTGAAATTTGTGATGAAGTTACTGTTTTGAGAGATGGTAAAAATGCTTGTGAGTCTGAACAAATTACTAATCTTAATAGACAGAAACTTGTTAAATTAATGATTGGCAGAGATGAACAAATAATTAAATCTAAGAAAAATATTGATTTTACAGATGAAAGTTTACTAGATCTACAATCAATAAACACTGACCTTGGTCATAAAAATATTAATTTAAATTTAAAAAAAGGTGAAATACTTGGATTATACGGTTTAGTTGGTGCAGGAAGAACAGAATTAATAAAATGTGTACTTGGGCTTGATAAAATTAATTCTGGACAGATTTTACTCAACAATAAAGAAATTAAAATTAAGTCTCCAAAAGATGCGCTAGAAAAATATAAAATTGGATACATAAGTGAAGACAGAAAAAAAGAAGGACTAATTCTAATGCATGATGTTTTATCCAATGCTGGAATAACAGTCTGGTCAAATTTGAAAAAAATATTATCCTTTTTAAATGACAGTATTGTTTACAATAAAGTAGATCCTTACGTGAAACAACTTGAAGTAAAAACACCTTCATACCAACAAATCGTTTCTAACTTATCCGGAGGTAATCAGCAAAAAATTAGTGTAGCTAAATGGCTAGCTTCTGGAACTGATATATTATTTATTGATGAACCCACAGTTGGTATAGATATAAAAACTAAATCTTACCTTCATGAATTAATTATTGAACTATCTTTAAAAGGCACATCAATAATTTTAATTACCAGTGATATGCCTGAAATGATTAGCTTAGCAGATAGAATTATAACAATGAAAGATTTTAAGGTAGTTGGTGAAACTATCAATAATCATAACTATGAAGAAATGAGTTCATCAATTATGGGAAATATTCATGAATAAAAGACAGCTTGGAAAAACTGATATAAACTTAACAGCTATTGGTTTTGGTGGAGCGCCTTTAGGCAATTTATTTGAAAATCTTGATGAACGAAATTGCTATGACATACTTGAAAAAAGCTATCAAAAAGGAATCAATATTTATGATACATCACCTTTATATGGTTATGGATTAAGTGAACATAGATTAGGAAATTTTTTAAAAACTGTAGATGAGGATAGTTATTTTTTATCAACCAAAGTTGGAAGATATCTTACACCAGCAAATAAAGATAATATAGATAGAGGGAGATTTGAAGGAAGTTTAAATTTTTCTCCTAATCTCGATTACTCTTATGACGGTGTGATGAGAGCATTTGAGCAATCATTACTAAGATTAGCTGTTTCAAAAGTAGATATTTGTTTAATTCATGATGTAGATCGATTTAATTTTGGTGACGAGGTTGATCATTATTTTAAATTAGCAATGGATGGCGCGTATAAAGCCGTTCAAAAACTAAAAGAAGAAAAAGTTATCAAGGCTATTGGAGTTGGAGTAAATGACTCTGATATATGTACAAGATTTGCAAATGCAGGTGATTTTGATTGTATGGTTCTTGCAGGCAGATATTCATTATTGGATCAAAATGCTCTCAATGATTTTTTCCCTATTGCTGAAAAAAATAACATAGGAATTATTCTTGCAGGAATTTTTAATTCAGGAATTTTAGCTAAAGGTGTAGGTGAAAATATTACTTATTTTTATGATAAAATTCCAGAAGAAGTTAAACAACGATACTTAAAAATTGCAAATATTTGTAAAAAATATGATGTGCCTGTCCCGGCAGCAGCAATACAATTTTGTTACACTAATAAACTTGTCACCTCCATGATATTAGGCATGGATAGACTTGATCAAGTGGAGCAAAACTTAGGTTTTTTAAATTTTCCTATCCCTGAAGATTTGTGGAAAGATTTACTTAATGAAAAACTAATTGATGAAAGATGTCCAATATGAAAATAATTGATATTAAAACTCAGGATATTCGTTTTCCAACATCAAAAGATAATTTGGGAACTGATGCTGTTCATGTTGATTGTGACTACTCTGCAACTTATGTTACAATATTTACTGATCAAAAAGATTTAACTGGTATTGGATTAACCTTTACTATTGGAAAAGGTAATGATCTTTGTTGTACTGTCATAGAATATTTTAAAGAATTTATTATTGGAAAAAATGTTGAAGAAATAGAAAAGGATATTGCATCCATATGGGAAAAAATTACAAACCACAGTCAATTAAGATGGGTAGGGCCACAAAAAGGTGTAACACATCTTGCAGCTGCAGCTTTTTTTAATGCAATATGGGATTTAATTTCTAAATTTCATAAAAAACCACTTTGGAGATACATAATAGAATTAGAAACAAGAGATTTATTAGATAAACTCTCTTTTTCTTATATTGACGATGTAATTACTAAAGATGAAGCGGCTAAAATAATTGATCAAAAAAAACTAAGTTTGCCTTCAAACTTAGATGACTTAAACACTACCATTTTTCCTGCATACACAACTGCAGCTGGTTGGTTAGGGTATTCAGATGAAAAAATGAAAAGACTAGTTGAAGAAAATTTAAGTAATGGCTGGACTCATTTTAAAATGAAAGTTGGTCAAGATATAGAAAGGGATATCCATCGCTGTAAATTAGTAAGAGAATTAATAGGTGATAATAATAAATTGATGGTAGATTCAAATCAAATCTGGAGTGTAAATGAGACTATAGAAAATATTGGAAAACTAAAACAGTTCGATATTTTATTCTATGAAGAACCAACCAACCCTGATGATGTTTTAGGTTTTAAAAAAATTAAAGATGCACATCCTGACATTAATCTTGCAACAGGAGAAATGATACAAAATAAAGTTATGTTTAAACAATTTATAGAACACAAATCTTTAGATTATTGCCAAATTGATAGTTGTAGAATTGCAAGTATAAATGAAATTTTACCAGTTCTTTTAATAGCTAGTAAGTTTAATACCCCCGTTATTCCTCACGCAGGTGGCGTTGGTTTATGTGAATATGTTCAACATTTAAATCTGATCAACAAGTTTATAATTTCTAATCATGAATTATTATTAAGTGAATATGCAGAAAGCTGCTCTGAACATTTTGAAAATCCAGCAATAATTAAAGATGGTGGATATGTTACTCCTACAAATCCAGGATATTCTGTAAAAATTAAAGATAGTTCTCTTAATGAATTTGATTATAATAATGGTACTTATTGGAAATAAATGTACGTAGATAGTCATCAACATTTTTGGAAACTTTCAAGAGGAGATTACTCTTGGATGACCCCAGATATGAAAGTCTTATATAAAGATTTTTTTCCAGAAGATCTTGAGCCACTTATAAAACAAAAAAATATAACTAAAACAGTAATTGTCCAAGCTGCTGACACGTTTGCTGAAACAGAATTTACATTAAGTTTAGCATCAAAATATGAATTTATTGCAGGCGTGGTGGGTTGGGTTGATCTAGATAGTAACAATGCTAAAGATGATATTGATAAACTTTGTGAGAGTAAATTTTTAAAAGGTTTTAGACCTATGATACACGATATTCAAGATGATGCTTGGATGTTAAATGATCACTTAAAAGAAAATATAAAATATTTAAATACAAAAAATTTAACTTTTGACGCTTTAGTTCGACCAAATCATCTTCAACATCTTATACAATTTGTTAAAAAATATGATTTCCTTCCTATAGTTATTGATCATATTGCTAAGCCCGTGATTACTAAGTCTGAAATTGACCAATGGAAAAAAGATATGACTGAACTATCAAATGCAAGTAATGTT
>NHDN01000063.1 GCA_002171765.1 Verrucomicrobia bacterium TMED60 | reverse complement strand
GTATGAGGCAGAAATAAGAAATAATCGATGCCGTCGAACTTACGACCATTCACATCGGCATTCGCGGTTAATTCCAGCATATGCTCGAGACTTATGGGAGGTTCTTCCCCTTCCCCGTCACCTTTTCCGACGAGTCCAGGCCACATTGCATTATGAAGTTTTAAACTAGAGAGGCTCATATACAGTTGTTGATTAGGGATTTATTGGACAAGGAAATATCCATTTAACAAACCAGGTTACAAAGCAAGAAAAAACATCGGACTCTTGTTATCTCTCGCAAGTTGAATAAATTTTCATATAGTTAAGAAATGTTAATCTACCTTTTTAAAACCAAAAAAATTCTAATTGGACTTTTTGTAAGTCTATTTTTATTTTCAAATTGTAGCCAAGAGATTCCCATCGATATTCCTTTTTCGCTCTCAGAATTTGATGGCGAATTACTTAACCATGTGGGAGAAAAAATTAATAGTTCTAATCTCGAAGGAAAATTCCTAGGAATTTATTTTTCCGCTTATTGGTGTCCCCCCTGCCAAGAATTCACTCCCAAACTGGTGGAGTTCAGAAATAAAAATGTGGAAGATTTTGAAGTTGTTTTTGTGAGTTCAGACTACGATCAGGAAGAACAATTTAATTACATCAAGGAGGCCAAGATGAAATGGTTAACCGTGCCAATTGATTCGAATGTCAGCCTTTCGCTTTCCGAAAAATTTCAGGTGGCGTCCATCCCCACCCTTGTTGTCATTTCTCCGGAAGGAAAAGCGATTAGCAAAAAAGGACGCGATCATGTTTTAAATTCTCCAGCCAATGCGATTGAAAATTGGAAAGAACTCGCTTCTGCAAATGCCGATTACTAAGCAGTAAAGTCTGATATTTCTTTTGCAAATCCCAGACTTGGAATCGATACCAGTTTTGCTCTGGAAATCAGGGTACAACATCCCATCTAGAACCCAATGCACATTCGGGTAATTTCAAACAATGAAATTTGATCTCTGCATCATCGGAGGTGGAATTGTTGGCTTGGCCACCGCTTACCAACTTTCCCAGAGGTATCCATTGCTCAGCCTTGCGGTGGTTGAAAAAGAAAGTCATTTGGCCAAACATCAAACCGGGCACAACTCGGGGGTTTTGCATACCGGAATATATTATAAACCGGGGTCCCTCAAAGCGATCAATTGCCGGAACGGTAAAAAAGCGATGGAACAATTCTGCAGAGAACAAGGGATTGAACATGAGCTATGTGGTAAAATCATTGTCGCCCTCAAGAATGAAGAAGTTCCTCGTTTGCAAGATATCTACCAACGGGGTCAGCAAAATGGAGTACAATGTAAAATGATTTCCCGGGAAGAGATGCTTGAAATTGAGCCTCATGTGGCCGGGGTTCAGGCCATCCATGTCCCCGAATGTGGAATCGTTAACTATAAACAAGTCTGCCTTCGACTTGGGGAACTTATTTCAGAAAAGGAAGAGAATCAAATCTTACTCGGTCATCCCGTCACGGGTATTCAAAATCGTTCAGGGGGCTTAGTCATTCAAACCAACCAGGCAGAGATCGAATGTAAATTTGCGATTAATTGTGGAGGCCTTCACTGTGACCGAATCACTCAATTGGAAGGACAAAAACCACCTGCCAAAATCATACCTTTCAAAGGCGAGTATTTTGAGCTCACAAACGATGCGGTGCATCTTTGCAAGAACCTGATCTACCCAGTACCTGATCCAGAATTCCCATTCCTTGGGGTCCATTTTACCCGGATGATTAATGGAACGGTTGAGTGTGGGCCCAATGCGGTTCTTGCCTTTGGCCGGGAAGCCTATGGGAAATTCGACCTTAATTTGAAAGATCTTCTCGAATCAATTTTCTACCCGGGCTTTCAAAAAATGGCGATGAAACATTGGAAAATGGGCTGGGGTGAAATGTGGCGTTCTTACAATAAAGATGCATTTGTAAAAGCCCTGCGTAGACTTATCCCCGAAATTGAAACGAAACATCTAACTTCTGCTCCAGCCGGTATTCGAGCCCAGGCNGTTTCCCCCAAAGGTAGCGTTNGTCGATGACTTTTTGATCCANGAAAATGATCGATTTATAAGTGTTTGTAACGCACCCTCGCCTGCGGCAACGGCCTCGCTCAATATTGGTACCACGATCGTGGACAGTCTTGGTGATCGATTGCAATAATGTTCTCTTTTTTTAATTTTTTAGCCTACCTAAAGATTTTAATTCGATATCACTTTTTTAGATTGCATTTGATCCTTCTAAGAATTCACTCTCCAATTTTTATGAAAATCCGAAAAATCACTGTCTTGAGCTTGTTACCCATCATTTCCGTATGGGGACAGACCAATCCATCTAACGCAGATACCCCCGTCCTGGATGAAATCGCTGTTCAAGGCGCCAGCATCCCGGAGCTTGATCTTTCGCGATCTTCGATTCTAACCCAAGATCAGATGGAGGACCGCCAGATTAATGACTTGGTCGATCTATCCGGGTTCACCCCCAATCTCCACTTCAATGCCAATGGTATCCAATCCTATGGAGACATCATNACCATGCGAGGGATTGCCAACACCCAACTTTTTGGACCCGCAGGTGTACAACTTTATGTGGACGGAGTTCCTCAGGCAGATGTCTCCTCCTACAGTTCCACCCTGTACAATGTGGAAAGCATCGAGATCTTGCGCGGTCCCCAAGGACACAGCTTTGGCAAATCAGTGACTGGGGGAGCAATCAATATTAAGACAAAGGCTCCAAGCAATCAACAAACCAACCTGTTCTCCGCATCTTACGGAACTTTTGATTCCCAAAAATACAACCTCGGTAGCAGCGGCCCCTTGGATGATAGTCTATCCTATACTTTGGCTTTGCAACGGGCTTTGACCGATGGCTTTGTCAAGAATTCTGCAGGGTCTGCTGATACCGCCGAAACTTGGCACGGAGCCCTGAAGTTTCACTACGACAAAGGAACAGGAACTAAGGCAACCCTTGGCCTAAGCTTTGAAAGTCACGAATTGGGAGCCCAACCGTTAGTTATAAGAAATCCGAGTGACTTTTATGCCAGATCCACAGACTTTGACGAATCCACCGATATAGACCGAAACCAACAGTTTCTATCCGTCGAACACGAACTGGGCGAATCCCGTTTGATATCGATTACCAACCGAAATGACTGGAGTATGAATCCTAATCGGGTTGATTTGGATATGTCTGCTTTTCCAATTTCAACCTCGATTATTATTCAGGATCACATCGAATGGACTCAGGAATTAAGACTTGAATCCGAGGAGGACTCCGAACTTGACTGGGTTTTGGGTTCATTTTACGCGGACAGCCTAATTGATGGGGATGCGACCCGATGGTTTTTAACTGGCTTTGCTGCCCCTTTTGACCAGGACACCCAAGTCACGAGTTATAGTCTCGAATCGAAAAACATTGGAATCTTCGCGTCTCTGGGTTGGGAATTGTCGGAAAAGGATTTTGTCTCTTTTGGTTTACGCTATGACAAGTTCGATAAAGAGATGAAAAGAACAAAAACCAGTTTATTGGCTGCCACTAGTTCTGTACCTGGATCCAAGGATTTCAATTCCCTATCCCCATCTTTTTTATTGGAAAGAAACATCCAAGACGGACTCGATGGTATCATTCGCATCACCTACGCTGAAAAACCAGGAGGTTTTTCAGCCTATTCCGATGACGCTACGATCGCATCCTTTTCCGAGGAGAAGACCATGGCCTACGAACTTGGCATCCTTTTCAATCCCTCGGAAAAATGGGGGCTCAATCTGACAGCATATTTGAATGACATCGAAAAATATCAATTCGAATTGCCCGTCCCCAGTTCAACCGACTACTATGTCGCAAATGCAGATGAAGTGACTGCCCAAGGATTAGAAATTGAGGGGTTTATCAAACCCTCTGATTCCTTCACTCTTTCCGTGGCTTACGGAATCTGCGATGCAGAATATGATAAGTTTGATAGCTTACCCGGTTTAGTCGGCAAGCAAGTCTCCTTTATCCCCGATCACACCTTGTCNTGCTCGTTGAATTATCAACTTGATAACGGATTTTACGGTCAAATTGGAACCAAGACCATAGGAGACGTTTACTTTTGGGAACAGGATGGAGCCAACTCATCTGATAAAATCGATAGTTACACACTCTTGGATGCTAACCTTGGTTTCGATTACGATGCATGGAGTTTTAACCTTTTCGGTCTCAACCTAACCGATGAGGAATACTACACCTCCCTCGTTTCTAACCTGAAATCTTTCACCGGTGGAGACGCTCCCGGAATCGCCGGTTCTCCACGCGTAATTGGTCTGAGTGTTTCCAAGGAATTCTAAAGNTGTAGACNCNTATCCATGAACCGAGTCNTTTGGGTCTTCCTGTTCTTGGNGAGTTTTGCCTTCGCAAAGAAAAAATGAAGTGTCTTATCTTTCTTCTTTTTGTCTCCGCAACTTGGTCTCTNGCCAGGCAGCCCAACATCCTTTTCATCTTCACCGATGATCANGCTCCCCATGCNATCAGTGCCTATGGATCAAAATTGATCCAGACTCCNCACCTCGACCGCATCGCGAAGGAGGGAATGACTTTCGANCGCTGCTATGTCACNAATTCCATTTGNGCCCCCTCCCGNGCGGTCATTCTCTCGGGCAGGCATTCNTTCCANAATGGACAAATGACNAACNGNGATGTCTTCGACGGNTCNCANGTNACCTTNCCTAAACTTCTTCGCAAGTCAGGTTACGAAACCGCCNTGATTGGAAAGTGGCACCTGAAATCGGATCCCACAGGATTCGACCGTTATGAAGTCCTTTATGGTCAGGGTTCCTATTACAACCCGCGCATGAAGAAGGACGGCAAAGAGGTAAAACATGTCGGATACACAACGGATATCATCACCGACCTAAGCCTAAAGTGGCTGAAGCAAGAACGNGATCCGGAGAAACCTTTCATGCTGATGAGNCAACANAANGCTCCTCACGGTCGATGGGAACCGGCCTTACGTCACCTCGGTGCTCTGGATGAGGTCGAGATTCCCGAGCCCAAGACCCTCTTCGACGACTATNNNGGNCGNACCTCATCCGCCCNNGAACACAAGATGGGCATACTTGAGCACCTCGGGGACAAGCGGCTGATGCTTCAGTANTCCAGCCAATTTACCCCNGAACAGTTCAANGTCTTTGATGGTTACTTCCGCCCGCGCAATNAGGCTTTCCTCGCAAAAAGGGATTCCATGAGCAAGCAGGAGTTGACCCGGTGGCACTACCAACGTTGGATTCGTAACTACCTGCTCTGCACCAAGGCGGTGGACGAAAATGTCGGGCGCNTNCTCAAANATTTGGACGANAGTGGGCTGGCTGANAATACGGTGGTGATCTATTCGTCCGACCAAGGGTTTTACCTCGGCGACCACGGCTGGTTCGACAAGCGCTGGATGTACGAACTTTCCTACCGCATGCCACTCCTCGTCCGCTGGCCNGGTCAGGTNGAGCCCAAATCTAAAAACCGAGACCTCACCAGTAACCTCGATTTCGCCCAGACCTTTCTTGACCTCGCTGGTGTCCAAGCCGATTCAAAGATGCAGGGAGTCAGCCTCGTTCCAATACTCAGAGGTAACAAACCAAAGGATTGGCGCAAAAGCCTCTACTATCACTACCATGAGGGCGGCGGGCACGGAGTCGCCCGGCACGAAGGTGTAAAGACCGCAAGACACAAACTGATTCACTTTTTCGACAAGAATGAGTGGGAATTGTTCGATTTGAAAAACGACCCGGACGAGATGAAGAGTATTTATGGAAATCCCGATTACGCAAAGGAGAAATCCAGACTCCTTCAGGAACTCAAACGGCTAAAAAAAGAGTACGAAGTCCCGGCAATGGTTTACAAGAGCCACAAGGAAATCCAAGCGGAGAAAAAGAAGGGTGGTTGACTCGCTACCTTCCCCATTCTTGGTATCAATGCCCGTGGAATTGAATGGCACACCCGCAAACAAACAAGATCAAACCGGTAGCTGCATGCATGTAATTTTCGAACCTCAGGATAATAGAGAAGCGGGAGACCCCGTAATAGAAAAACATCACGCAAACCAGCATGGTCAGGATGGTGGTTACGCAAAAGGCCGAGAGAACTAAGACGCTGGGAAACCAACCCGAGTCTCCTCCTCCAGATGATATCAAGGGGATCAAGGGTTCACAGGGACCGAGAATAAAGAACACGAAGAGAGCAAAGGGAGTGCATCGGGCGAAAGTGGAGTTTTTTTGATTATCAACCACAGAACTTCCCCGAGACCGTCTTCCTTCTCGGATTGCCCAGTTCAAACCCCAAGCAAAATAGATGGCTCCAAAAGACAAAAGAAACCAGCCAGCAAAGTCTGTCCTAAGGGATTGTACCGTCTCAAGGCTCAAATATGCCAAGCCGAGGAAAATGGCCAGAGCACCCACCAAAATTGTTCCCAAGAGATGAATGATTCCACAAACCGCTACATAGCTTGCAGTCTTTGGTGCACTCCATCCATTGGTCTTGGCCATGGCCACAAGGGGTAGGTAATGATCGGGACCTAAAATGGTATGTACGAACCCTATGGATGCCGCACTACTCGCAATAACGATGGTTTCGTTAATCATAAATCAAAAAAAGAGTTCATCGATTCAATACCTGCGAAAATCTGTGGGGGTGCGCTCGATGTCGGAATGAAGTAGTTTTCTAATTTCCTTCATGGCCCGTTTGAATTCATAGGGATCACCGGCCAAGATCTTCACCATCCACCCAGCCTTCCGATGTAAAGAAGTGCTACCGGTAAGAAGGTTGGGGCTGATCAGCCTATGTATCTTCTCTCGACAGGGTAAATGCTCCTTCAGCTTTGGAGAAATCAAGTAAAAGGAACCGTAATAAGGAGTGGAGAATGAATTTTTCCATGGAAGTACCGATTCATTCTCCGGGTCCAAAACGAAGGATTCCAAAAGGGCGAGTTGCTTGCCTTGCTTAATGCTTAATCGATTGGAGAATTTTTGAAAAACAAAGGATTCACCATGTGCGATCCGTCCGGGCAGTATTTTCTCCACGAAGAGGATCTCCGCATCTTCGTCGACTTCCACTTCGGTCACCTGCTCCAAATTGGTGGCTTTTTGCAGGATCAAGGCACCGGGATTGAATTCCAGAAAAGAACCATCCCTGACCCTAAGCTTTTGCTCAACCCGGGCAATCCCGGATCGCATAAAATGAGAACGGGTAGCTCCCGGGGTGGTCACTACCATCGAGGCCTGATCGGTCACTTCAATATCACAAAGCATTCGATCTCCAGCGAGCAAACCAGCGGTTGGGCAGGATAAGTTAACCAGCAAAGAATTGGTATCTGGATCAAAGTATGGCTTACTTAAATGAACGGGTGGGGAAAACCGCTGACTGGATAAATAAGGAACCCCATCGCTATTTCTACGGCACCCTAGGGTCACCCCACCATCCAAAGCAAAAGTATTCTTCATTCTGAGGAAAGAATCTTTGGTTCAAAAGAGGAATTCNGNNGTCAACCATTTCACGATGTCATCCANTCCCTTGTGGGTTTTAAGNTCCGCAAATAAGTAGGGNCTTTCCTCCCTCATTTTCTTCGAGTCCCGATCCATCACCTCGAGGTCCGCTCCAACCAACGGTGCTAAGTCTGTTTTATTAATAATCAACAGGTCGGAATAACGAATGGCAGGGCCTCCCTTTCTGGGAATTTTATCGCCTTCAGCGACATCGATTACATAGATGAAAGCATCCACCAATTCCGGGGAAAAAGTAGCTGATAAATTATCACCTCCACTTTCCAAAAGAACAAGCTTGGCATCTGGATGACGGGCTTGGAGTTGTTCGATGGCCACGGAATTCATGCTGGTATCATCACGAATCGCGGTATGCGGACACCCTCCTGTTTCCACCCCCATGATCCGGTCTTCGGATAAGGCTCCGTTACGGGCCAAGTATTGGGCATCCTCCTTGGTGTAAATATCATTGGTGATCACCACCATCGAATATTTTTCCCTGAGCACTTCACAAAGGCGTAAAGTGAGCATGGTCTTCCCGGAGCCGACGGGGCCTCCGATACCAACCCGGACTGGGCGGCTAAACTCATTGGAATTGTTTTCGTTCATGATATAAAAAGTCTTGAAAATGCGAGCTCATGACGAGCAGAGGCAATATCGAGCATGGGATTAAAAAAACCCGCATTTTCCCGTTTTATGGTGAGCGAGCCGGAAATTACTTTTCGAATTCGATCTGCTTCGAGACAGCGGTGGATTATTTTCTGACAGGCAACCTCGCCCAACCTTAATAATTTAATCGATGCGGAACAGAAATTTGAAACCGCTTGATAAATCCATGCGATCAGCATGGATGGTAATGGATTCTTTTGTAAATTTCGTAGCAAAGCAGTGGCGGTAATTTGCTGACATTCTTCCTGATTATTAAGCAGGATCTTGTGAAATGCATCGGATTGGGGACAGTGGTAAATTTCACGAATCATGCGGATCAACTGCATCCCTTGAGCACTTCCAGCCTCCCGAGTTTCACGGGTTAATTTCCAGGCTGAGATTTCCTCGTTTAGAATTCGTAATTCCTCGAAGTCATCCTGCTGCACCGCTTCCCCACAAAACCTCAGGTAGGGAAGTTCCAAGTTCTCCAGGGCAGGTAAAATATCGGTCATCAAAAAATCTTCCAGATCCTTTGCTGAATTGATTCTCCCCTGGGCAACCAACTCCTCCAACCCGTAAGAATGAGCATAACCACCGCTTGGGAAAAGCGTATCCGTTGTTTGGATTAAGCCACCCAACCACTCAAAATTCTTCGGTTCAGGCATGGCTTCTTTCATGGTCTCTCGATGATGGATGTTAGGCAAACTACCAGCGGTTGAAATACTTCAATATCGTTGCATTGTCGTGACGGTGACTGGAAGCAGCCATCACCGGTTCAAATACTTCCATAGCTTCTTCAAAAGGGATTTGATTGCGGTCGAGCATATGCCGAACCGCAAGATCGCCNTCGACCAACAAGTAGGACTCCGTAAATTGTGCGGGGAAATGAAGGTTGCCCACTTGCCAGGCCCGGTGAGCGGCTTCCTTTTGGTCAGGATAAGGGACCCGAAAGACTTGCTCCGGTTTTTGTTCAATCACATACTTTTTTTGCTTATCGGTATGAAAACAGATTCCATGCCTGAGAGGTACATCCAAATCAAAACCAAAATCGGTCCCATCCTCTGCCTTTCCCCGCCATCTTCGCTTGGCAAGCACCCTTCTTTCCACGATTAATCGGATCGAACGATCCAATACTTCAGGATTTAAAGAATGCAGTTCTTTGATTACTTTCATAATCAAAACAGGAAATACCTTTGAGCCAAGGGAACCACTTTAGCGGGCTCACAATGCAATTCTTCCCCGTCCGCTTTCACCACATAGGTCTCAGGGTCGACTTCCATCTTGGGTAAAGCATCGTTTAAAATTAGGTCTTTTTTTCCAATGTCCCGGGTGTTACTGACGGGNAGAATTCTTTTCTCAAGTCCGAGATTCTCCAAGGATTCATTTTCCATGGATGCCTGGCTTACAAAACTGATTGATGTTGTGGTTCGAGCCTTTCCAAAAGCTCCAAATTGGGGACGGTAATGCATCGGTTGGGGGGTTGGAATCGAAGCATTGGGATCACCCATGTTTGCATAAGCAATAAAGCCACCCTTGATCACCAACTCTGGTTTTACCCCAAAAAAAGCAGGCTTGAAAAGAACCAGATCTGCAAGTTTTCCCACGGAAATCGATCCAATCTCCTCCGACATNCCATGAACAATTGCGGGATTGATGGTGTATTTTGAAAGGTATCGAAGCACCCGGAAATTATCCGCATCTGGATGGGTGGAGGATTCAAGCTTTCCAAACTGCTTTTTCATTTTATCCGCCGTCTGCCAGGTTCTGGACAGGACCTCTCCCACCCTTCCCATGGCCTGGCTATCACTCGCCATCACTGAAAACGCTCCCCGATCGTGTAGAATATCCTCGGCGGCAATGGTCGAAGGCCTAATTCTGGATTCAGCAAAAGAAACATCTTCGGGAATTTTAGAATCCAAGTGGTGACAAACCATCAGCATATCCAGGTGTTCATCAATCGTATTTACCGTAAAAGGACGAGTTGGGTTGGTGGATGAAGGCAAGACATTGGGCTCACCACAAACTTTAATAATGTCAGGAGCATGACCACCCCCAGCACCTTCGGTATGAAAAGTATGAATAGCNCGGCCTTTGAATGCGGCCACAGAATCCTCCACGAATCCNGCCTCATTAAGGGTGTCGGTATGAATAGCAACCTGTACATCCATCTCGTCTGCGACCCCAAGGCAAACATCAATAGTCGAGGGTGTAGTACCCCAGTCCTCATGAAGTTTTAACCCAATTGCACCAGCCCGTACTTGTTCACGCAAGGCTTCCGGGTTTGAAGAATTTCCCTTACCCAAAAATCCAAGATTCATCGGGAAATCATCAGCGGCCTGTAACATTTTTCCAATATTCCAGGCACCTGGCGTGCAAGTGGTGGCATTGGTTCCGGTTGCGGGTCCAGTTCCACCACCGGTCATCGTGGTTACCCCGCTTGCGAGGGCCTCTTCAATCTGTTGCGGGCAAATAAAATGAATATGGGAATCATATCCCCCGGCCGTTAGGATCATCCCTTCCCCTGCAATCACTTCAGTGCCGGCACCTACCACCATGTTCGGATCAATTCCGTCCTGAATCAATGGATTCCCCCCATGGCCCACTCCCGCAATTCTTCCTTCTTTAATACCCACATCCGCTTTGATCACCCCAAGAAAAGAATCCAATAGGGTGGCATTGGTAATGATCAGATCCAAACATTCGTGATCCAATGCCCGGGGAGACTGCCCCATTCCATCCCGAATTACTTTTCCTCCCCCAAATTTGATCTCATTTCCGTACCCGCCATTCTCGGCAATTAAATCCTTTTCCACTTGGATAAAAAGCTCCGTATCCCCAAGGCGAACCTGATCCCCCACCGTGGGGCCATACATTTCCGCATATTGTCTTCTACTTAATGGTAAACTCATTGATCAATGGCTCCATTGGTTAAATTATTTAGACCGTAGACCTCCCGGGACCCGGCTAGGGCGACTAACTCCACCTCCCGAGAATCTCCGGGCTCAAACCTGGCTGCGGTTCCAGCCGGTACATTCAACCTAAATCCACGGGCTTTATCGCGATCAAATTCCAATGCCTGGTTCACTTCAAAAAAATGAATATGGCTCCCAATTTGAATGGGTCGGTCTCCACAATTGCTGACTTTGATGGTTATAGTCTCGAGGTTTTGATTGGCGATAATATCGCCCCCATTCTTACAAGTTATAATTTCTCCGGGTTTCATCTTATTGGATTATGTACGGTTACGAGCTTGGTGCCGTCCGGGAAAGTTGCTTCCACTTGGACTTCATGAATCATTTCAGAAATTCCCTCCATCACTTCATCCTTCTTTAAAATGGTTGACCCAAAACTCATCAGGTCAGAGACGGAACGGCCATCTCTGGCCCCTTCCATCACTTCATAGGTAATTAAGGCAATGGATTCCGGGTAATTGAGCAGAACCCCCCGGTCTTTTCTTCGGCGGGCCAAATCCGCGGCNACCACGATTAATAATTTATCTTTTTCTCTGGGTGTAAGGTGCATGGTTTTTTATACGCTTAAGTGTTTCTTGACCATTGATTCATCAAGTTCCGAGGTCTCACCCTGGGCAACAAAGCGGCCCCGGTTCATCACTTGAAAAGAATGAGCAAATTTTCGCACGAAATCCACATATTGCTCGACCAGCAGAATGGTCATGCCCTGCTCATCCACCAAATTTCGAATGATTTCTCCGATTTGAGTGATCACATTGGGTTGAATCCCCTCGGTGGGCTCGTCAAGCACNAGTAATTTCGGCTGAGTCACCAATGCCCGGGCAATTGCCAACTGTTGTTGCTGGCCTCCAGATAAGTCCCCGCCCTTTCTTTTCCTCATCTGGTCCAAAACNGGAAAAGTGGAAAATACATGGTCAGGAATCATCCGAGTACCGCTCTGTACAGCTTCCAAGGCAACCGAAAGGTTTTCCTCCACAGTTAAAAGGGGAAAGATTTGCCGGCCTTGGGGAACATATCCAATCCCAAGGGCTGCCCGNTGATGGGCCTCCATTTTTGTAACCTCATTTTCTCCNATAAAAACNGTNCCCGCAGAAGATTTCTCCAANCCCACAACATTCCGTAAAAAAGTGGTTTTNCCCACCCCATTTCTTCCCATCACGCAGGAAATCGTTCCNNACTCCACCTCGAGATCTAGGCCACGAAGAACGGTTACTTCCCCATAGGCAAACTCCATACCACTTACTTTCAGGAATGAACTCATCTGCCTAAGTAAGCCTCCATCACTTCCTCATTGGTTTCCATTTCTTCCAAACTACCCTCTGCTAAAACCTTACCCTCGTTTAACACCGTNACNTTTTGACCAAGGCGACGGACAAAATCCATNTCATGCTCGATTACCACAAGGGTGTGCTCTTCCGCAAGTTCCAGGAGCAAGTCNGCAGTACGCTCCGTNTCAAGATCGGTAAGTCCAGCCGCAGGCTCATCAACCAGTAAAAGTTTTGGCTTGGAAATAATCAGGGCACTAATCGCCAACCATTGNCGCTGACCATGACTTAATGATTTTGCAGGCATATCTCGACAGTCCGAAAGATTTACTTTTTTAAGAATCTCGAAAATTTGATTTTTTTCCTCCTGAGATTCCCGCTTTAAGAGGTTATTCTGCCAATGCTGATTTCCGGGCAATGCGAGCAGTAAATTTTCATAGGTGCTTAAGCTGTCAAAGACCGTAGGCGTTTGAAATTTTCGCCCGATTCCCATCAGGGCNATATCGGACTCATCCATTTGGCTGATATTTTTTCCATCGTAATAAACCTTTCCGGAAGACGGTGGAGTCTTTCCGCTTACCAAGTCACAAAAAGTAGTTTTNCCCGCTCCATTTGGCCCGATGATAACTCTCAGTTCTCCATGCTTGATCCCAAAGTGGGGAATATCAACCGCCTTGAATCCATCGAAGGAAACCGACAAATTTTCCACAAATAAGAGAAATTGATTGGACCAGATTTCATGTTGGACTTCACTGGGTAAAAACTTCCGATACTTTTCTAGAGCCAGGTTTTCCTGCTCAAGAGTTGGATCAATCGTTCCGCTTTCCACTTCTGTACTCATGCTTTTTCAATTGAATTGGAATTCGAACTTTTCCCGAACTTTTCCTTAAAACGGTCCACCACTTCAATTAAGCCATTGGGCAGAAACAAGACCACCAGTACAAACGCAACCCCGAGAAAAATCGGCCAATAATCCGGACTCCAGGAAAAGTACCCGTAATCATGTTCGGAAGTCAGGTAATTGTACATTAAATTGACGGTGAGGGCTCCAAGAATNGCNCCCCGCAGAGTTCCCCGACCCCCGACCGCAACCCATACCACCACCAAGACCGAACGCACCGCCTCCATATTGGACGGGGTAATGATTTTCATCTGGGGTATGTAGAGCATGCCGGCCAGACCCGCGAGAGCCGCGGCAATACAGAAAGCAAAAATTTTGTATTGGTGGGGCTTGTAGCCAAAGAAATTCAAGGTTGGTTCGTCGTCCCGGATCGCAATCAATACCCGACCAAGGCGGGAGTTAACAATCCATTTACATAGAAAAAAGGATCCAAATAAACAAAGTAAGGTGATAAAGTATAAGGAAAGCTGGACCGTTGGTTCTGCCAGAGAGAATCCAACCTCCGCCATGGAATAATCTAACTGGTCAAGTTTACCGTCGGCATTTAAGTCCTGAGCCATATCTCCATCATGCGACGCAATCCACTGGTCCTTGGCAGCTTCAGGATGAAAAGTGGTCAGGGATTCAGCGGGTGCGATTATATCGAACCTGGTCAGGCCATTGGTTCCGCAGAGTTTTACATCGTTGCGGCAAAAGACCAACCAGCCAGCCACCGCAATTGCCTGAGAAAGAATGGCAAAATATACTCCACGTACCCGGCTGCGAAAAACAAAATACCCGAGAACAAAGGAGCAAATGGCGGGAATCAATAAGCCTAAAAGAAGGGTCAGGGGAAGGTTCCAAAAAGGTTTCCAGAAAAAAGGCACCAAGGCATCTCCGGATGACTCGCCGACATCATAGGGATAGACCACAAACAAACATGCCGGAAGTTTCCACCCGTTGGCATCGATGATTCCCTCCGGNCCCCCATGGTGAGCAAGGTGCATACCCATTGCATAGGCTCCGAGNCANAAGAAAGTACACTGNCAAAGGCTAAGAATCCCAACATAGCCCCAGAGCAAATCCAAACCCAAGGCAAGAATGGCAAAGGTCATATAACGGCCAATCATGTTGATTTGCCCAATGGTGAGTAGATCCATCGAATACATAANGGGGAGAACCACAAAGCCAATGATCGCGAGTACCACAAGCGAACGCTTGGATTCAACCAATGGATGAGCAACCGGTTTCATTTTTTATCGGCAAGACGGCCCTTGGGAGCAAAGAGTCCCGAGGGGCGGAATTGAATGAAGGCCACGATTAAAACCAGCAAAGTTACTTTTCCCCAGACCGGGCCGACCACGAAATCTCCAAACTCCATCGGTTCAATCACTTTAGAAAGAACACCAATACCCAGACCGGAGAACAAGACCCCAGCCAGTTCGCCCACTCCTCCGGTTACCACCACCAANAAAGAATCNACAATGAAATTGGTCTGTCCCATATCCGGAGTCACTCCTCCAATTATGGTCCATCCATANCCNGCCACNCCNGCAATTCCTGAACCCAAGGCAAATGTAAAGCGGTCCACATTCCTNGTTCGTACCCCCAAGCTTCTTGCCATGTCNCGGTTTTGCATGGTNGCCCGGATCAGCATACCCTGTCGNGTACGCCGAAGGATAAAATAGACAAAGCCAACCGCTGCCATACATAATCCAATCAGATAAAGTCGGGCGTAGGGNAGTATGATGTCCTGGGCNACTTCATACCCACCACGGGCCCANGTCGGNGAATTGACCCCAATGTTGTCCCCATACCGAATCCGAATCAACTGAATCAATAAAAGCCCCACTCCCCAGGTCGCCAAGAGGGACTCCAAGGGACGGTTGTAAAGATGTCGAACCACCAATCCCTCCATTAAGATCCCAACCAGAGCAGAAACAATGAAAGCAATGGGTAAGGCAGCAAAGTAATAGGAATCGACCGGGTTGTCCGGAGAATGTCCATAAATATTCTGAACTTCATAGGTAACATAAGCACCAATCATCATGAGTTCACCATGGGCCATGTTGATCACTCCCATTAAACCNAAAGTGATCGCTAAGCCCAATGCCATTAAGATAAGAACACTNCCATANGANATTCCACGGAACAAGTTTCCGGACATNTCNACNGTGTCTTTATGGCTTTCCAGACTACGATCCACTTTGGAAATTTCTGANTCGAGCTTTTTTTTGGCCGAGGCTGAAATCTTTTGGTCTTCCAGGGCTTGATCTAATGTATTTTGGAAATCCTTGATTCGAGCTTTGGCTCGTAGGCTTTTGAGTTCACCCAANATTTNTAGGGCAGAAACCCGGTCNTNGAAGGAATCTTTTCCTTCTAATTTACCGGAAAATTGAATTAAAGAAATGCTTTCACGGGACAACCACCTGATTTTTTCATCCAAAGACTGGTCATTGATCATTTCTTCCAGAAAGGGAACCGCATCGGAAAGATAAGGGGGATCTCCGCATTTTTTGATCCCAGAACTCCGTATTTCTTCATCCTTGGAAAAAATACGCAGTAAAAATTTGGCAGAATTTACCAGGTTTCGAAGAGAGCGACCCGGGCTTATATCTTCCAGATCAAAAAGATCAGGCTTTGCCTGTTTCCCATCCACAAAAAAAGGTTTGCCACTTATGGGCTCAAACAAGGGAGCAAACTCATTAAAATCATCATCCATCTCCGTCTCTTCGTTGACCACGATGCGCACTCCCCCATCCTGGTCAGGCCAGTTGTATACACTACCCTGACGGTATAATTCAAAAAACTTTTCTAAGTTTGGATCCCCGGATTTCGCCAGTGAAGTAATGGTCTCCGCCTTTAATTGGTCATCATCAACCGCAAGGGTCTTTAAAAGGGAGTTTAATTCAGTGTCATTGATTTTTTGCTCACTCGCCTGCCCCAATACACCCTTCGAGAAAACAAAAATGAACAACAGAAATGATAAGACTGAATAAAATTGATTCAAAATACGATTTTAGAACAAAATAAAGCGGACTCGGATCTCTATCCGAGCCCGCTCGTATACAGTTTAGGTTAAAAAACTTTTATAGGGAACCGTCACCGTTGGGTCCACCGGTTGGCTTAGGATAATTTCCGTCGGGCCAGAGGTAAGAACTGTAGGAATCGGGGGAAACTAAACCGTCACTGTTGTAAACGATTTTGAACATTCCGTTTTTAAGGATTTCACCCACATAAACCGGTTTAAGGGTATGTTGGTTGGTTGGATGCATTGACTTTTTACCGCCTGGGGCATCAAACTCGAGGCCGTAAACGGCTTTGCGAACTTTATCGACATCAAAAGAACCACATTTTTCAACCGCAGCTTTCCAAACATAAACTCCAAAATATGCAGCTTCGATCGGGTCACAGGTAACGCGTTTTGCACCACCGGGCAATCCAGCCTTGACGCAGTACTTTTTGAAAGCTTTTACGAAAGCGGCATTTTCGGGTGACTTAACACTTTGGAAGTAATTCCAAGCAGCCAAGTGACCGACAAGTGGAGGAACATCCATGGCACGAAGTTCGTCTTCCGAAACTGAGAATGCCATGATGGGGCAATCGTCGGAGGTCAAGCCCTGGTTGGCAAATTCCTTGTAAAAAGGAACATTACTATCTCCGTTGATGGTGGAGAGAATGCAGGCATCACCGCTGGCTGCAAATTCTTTGACCTTGGATACGATGGTTTGATAATCCTGGTGGTGGAATGGGGGGTACTCTTCCATTACATTTTCATCAGGAACACCTTGTGCTTTCAAGTATGCCTTCAAAACCTTGTTAGCGGTCCGGGGGAAAACATAATCGGTTCCAAGAAGGTAGAACTTCTTGCATCCCATTTCGTTGGCCATGTACTCAGCAGCTGGTACCAACTGTTGGTTGGGGGAAGCAGCGGTATAGAAAACATTGAGGGATTGCTCTTCCCCTTCGTATTGTACCGGGTAGAAAAGCAAAGCGTTGTTTTCTTCGAATACAGGAAGGCAGGACTTGCGGCTTACGGAAGTCCAGCAACCAAAGGTGACTGCAACTTTGTCTTCAGTAATCAACTGCTTTGCCTTTTCAGCAAAGAGAGGCCAGTCAGATGCAGGGTCGACCACGACGGCTTCAACCTGCTCGCCCAATACACCACCATCGGCGTTGATTTCTTCCACAGCCATCATGACAACATCTCTCAATGAAGTTTCGGAGATTGCCATGGTTCCGCTGAGGGAATGCAGAACACCTATCTTGACTGCGTGGAGTTGAGGAATGGAAAATGCAAGGCCAAGGATAGCAGCCATTGCA
>NHDN01000062.1 GCA_002171765.1 Verrucomicrobia bacterium TMED60 | reverse complement strand
GACGACTGCTGGATCCGCCAATGTGGAAGTGTCCCCAATCTGGTCTGCTTCATTTGTGGCAATCTTGCGCAATATTCTACGCATGATTTTCCCGGAGCGGGTTTTAGGCAAAGCTGGAGCCCAGTGAATAACATCAGGTGTGGCGATGGGTCCGATTACTGACCGTACTTGTTGCCTTAATTCTCTCCGTAACTCTTCGGTGTATTCAACTCCACGGTTTAAGGTAACATAGGCATAAATCCCTTCTCCTTTGACTTCATGCGGAAATCCAACGACTGCTGATTCCGCAACCGAATCATGAGCAACTAAAGCACTTTCAACCTCTGCCGTACCCATTCGATGGCCGGAAACATTAATTACATCATCTACACGACCCGTTATCCAATAATAACCATCCTCATCGCGCCTACATCCATCCCCCGTAAAATAATATCCATTGTATTGATCGAAATAAGTCTCCTCAAACCTCTTATGATCTCCATAAATTGTACGCATTTGCCCAGGCCAAGGTGCCTCCATAGCCAAAACTCCACTGACATCATTCCCTTCGATCACTGTTCCCGATTGGGGATCAAGAATGACTGGCTTGACCCCAAAAAAAGGAAAAGTAGCCGACCCTGGTTTCAAAGGGGTTGCTCCGGGCAGGGGAGTTATTAGGATGCCACCGGTTTCTGTTTGCCACCAAGTGTCCACAATTGGACAACGCTCCTTACCCGTATTCTTGTAATACCACCGCCAAGCTTCTGGGTTGATGGGTTCGCCCACACTACCCAAAACTCGCAAGCTATCCATATCGTATTTAGAGGGCCATTCCTCGCCCGCTGCAGCAATTGCACGGATAGCAGTTGGAGCAGTGTAAAATTGATTTATTTTCCATTTTTCAATGACTTGCCAATATCGATCTGGGTTTGGATAAGTTGGCACGCTTTCGAACATAGTGGTCGTTGCTCCATTCCCCAAGGGACCATACACAATGTAAGAGTGCCCGGTAATCCAGCCGATATCAGCAGCACAAAAATAGATATCTTCTTCATGGTAATCGAAAACATACTTATGGGTGGTTGCGGTGTATACCAAGTAACCTGCAGTGGTGTGAAGAACACCCTTCGGCTTTCCAGTAGAGCCTGAGGTATAAAGCACGAAAAGTGGATCTTCCGCATCCATTTCCTCACATGGACAATCAGGGCTGGCATCATCCATGACTTGATCCCACCAGATGTCTCGTCCTGACTCCATAGTACATTCAATCCCTGAATCTTCCCCTACTCTTCGAACCACAATACAGGTCTCAACTTTTGCTTCCATTTCCTCTGAGGCTCTTGCCATGGCTCGATCCGCATTAGGTTTCATCGGTATTGCCTTCGCCCCTCTAAAAGTACCATTTGCGGTGATCAAAGTCTTACAATCAGAGTCTACAATTCGGTCCGCCAAAGCCTCGGCGGAAAATCCACCGAAAACAACGGAATGAACCGCTCCAATCCTTGCACAAGCCAGCATAGCAATCACCGCTTCTGGAACCATTGGCATGTATATCGAAACAGGATCGCCTTTTCCCACTCCCCTTCCNTTCAAAACATTGGCAAATTTGCATACCNTNTGGTGCAGATCGCGGTAAGAAATAGTATCATCCTCTCCAGGCTCATTTCCTTCCCAGATAATCGCNGTCTTNTCACCACGNATGTCAAGGTGACGATCTANGCAATTGTAGCAAACATTGGTCTTGGCACCTTTNAACCATTCGATCGAAATCGCTCCCTCTCTNCGGTCATAATTATACCNGCAAACTTCTTTCCATCTTGAAAACCAGTGAAATTCAGTAGCGATTTTTGCCCAAAAAACCAGTGGATTTTCAATGCTCTCTTGGTACATCGCTTCATAGTCTGCGAAATTTTGAATGTGGGCATTTTGAGATGCAGAGGCTGGAGGCTGGATCAGATCTTTGGAATTATTCATAANACAAACATTGAGGTTATGATTTTAGGGATATTTGAAGTTAGGAAATTGCCCAACGCTTGTCGATGTGCTTTTAATCGATCCTTCCAATGCTAAGTTCCGAACTTGATTATCCATTACCAGCAGAATCTATCGCCCAGTCTCCNACTGAACGCCGCGATCAATCACGCCTGCTCCTCTTCGATCGAAAAACGCATCATGTTTCTCACCATTTTTTCCATGAACTCCCCGACCTCCTTCCATCCAAGTTATCTATATTACGAAATGATGTATCGGTATTGAAAGCTCGTCTGCCTGGACAGAGGCAAAGTGGCGGGAAGGTGGAATGCCTTCTCTTGCGTCCTTCCAAGCCTCAAGATACTACCTGGCGATGCTTACTTAAACCAGGAGGAAAAACCGCAAAGTCTGGAAAATTTGGAATTAAGGGAGAATATTCGGCCGAAGTCATCGAATCCCTCCCTTCGGGGGANTACCTTGTGAGGTTCGACCTTCCCCACGATCCAGATCCATCTGCCCTNGCCCAAAGGCTTGGTGCTATGCCTCTCCCCCCTTATGTTCGACGACCTGCAACCCCCCCGGATGAAGAACGGTATCAGACTGTATATGCAAAGGAGCAAAAAAGAAGTGCGGTAGCAGCTCCCACTGCGGGNCTCCATTTCACAGCTGAAATCTTGGACCGTCTCAAGAGAGAAGGTCATTTTATTCATGACCTTACCCTTTCCATCGGATTAGGCACATTTCGTCCAATCGAGACTGAAAAAGTTGAAGATCATCCCATGCACGGCGAGGAGTATTTTTTGGAACCATCTACAAAATCCGTTCTTCGAGATCGTANATGTAAAAAATTAGCGATCGGAACNACATGCGTNCGGGCGATCGAACACTATCTTGCTGNGAAAGATTCCGATNTAGAGAGGGTGACTCANGCGGAAGCCAAATTATTTATTCGTCCACCNTATCAATTTATTGGAGTGGATCACTTACTCACCAATTTCCATCTTCCAGGATCCACACTTCTCTGTCTTGTCGCTGCATTTCTTTCACCCGGAGAGTCAGACGGACTATCCATGCTTAAGGAAATCTATGCCGAAGCAATAGTCAAAAATTATCGTTTTTTCTCCTACGGTGATGCAATGATGGTTGTGTAAATCCTATTTTTAACTTACGGGCTTGAGTATGAAATGCCTTTTTTTGCCCGCATTTATCTTGTTTGTTTCTTTTCTGAACGGAAATTATTCAGTCTCTACAAAAACTTCTTCAATTATTTTACCTGATGCTTCTTACTTGGGCTCNGCAAATTGGTATGAAAGTTCATGGTTNGGTACNTTTTTTGAATCNNCAAATTCATGGCTTTATCATACAAACCTTGGTTGGCTCTANATNCCATCATCAACCACCAATAACTTATGGATCTACAGTCCGGATTTGAAATGGCTTTGGACCACCGCACCTTTTTACCCTTGGCTATATATAAGCGAATTGAAGGAGTGGAGATATTATTCAAATCAAAAAGGATTTTATGATCCTAATAAGAAGCAATGGTTAAACGAGTCCGATTTAATTGCCCAGTTCAGCTCAAGCTTATACACCTCGGCTTCATATTCCAGCGGTGATTTAGTTTCCAATAATAACCTATCTGCCTGGTTTGATCGTTCCCTTGAGATTAACGGATTGATGCTGGTGGTTGCCGCACAAGTTGGTGGTCAGATTGCGGTGCCTGAGGAGTGGGCCAAGAAAGTTGCTCAAACCGTAAAGCTACTTACTGATCCTAATTCAGAGGGTATTGATATCTCTTCTCAGGAACAGATGATTAAGGTGCTCAAAGGAGAAACTGGAACTTGGCATGCGGGGTTCTCTTCCGTGCAAAGGATAGCTTACGGAGGGGGGACCGACTACAGTCCGAACCCTCTCACTGATTCAGGAAGACAAAGCTATCTAGGTTATGAGAATTTTCAGGATTCAAACATGATGAATGATATGATTTGGTACCGAAACAGTAGTGATGGAGCACCCAATTCCGTTGGAGATTACGATATTGCCGAGGTCCTTGAACATTTGATGCATACTATTCACTTGTATGGGATACCGGGTGCAGTTCCAAATTCCTTCGATGCCCTACAGTGGGATCCAGATTTTCACTTCGGTTGGCAAACAAGCGAATTGTATTTTGCGGTGAAAGAAGCTGTAAATAATGGGGTATTCAATTTGGCAGACTATGGAGATGAAAATATTAATTCTCCCGAAACTTACAGGGTCGTATGCAAAGAGTATCTTTATCTGCTTAATTTTGGCATGTGGGAATTTGGTCAGGAATTCTGGGAAAACGGCACGCTTGCACCAGA
Source organism: Verrucomicrobia bacterium TMED60 (assembly GCA_002171765.1). The sequence goes on along the minus strand of NHDN01000062.1, from coordinate 15,868 downwards.
ATGGAGTGACCAGGCAAGAACCCCAACTGGAGTTCAACAACTTAACCCCTTAGGATATTCTCTCTTTAACAGCTACATAAAACCAATACTTTCCAAGCCGAGTTTGGGTGCACTCCGCTCAATCTTTCAGGACAACGACTCAGGAGTCTCCGGGTACCAAGCCGATTAATCACAAGTAATAGTAGCGTTTAGATCGAGATATCTTTAAGTGGCTGATCTGAGGCGAGCGTACTATTTTTTAATTGAGTATATAAGTTTTCCAATTCAGGCATATGGACTCCCTTTGATCGACCTCGAAACAAAGCCTCTCCCCAAATTGCATCAACCTCGACCGGCTTACCAGCAAGAAAGTCGATCAGACTGGACGGTTTGTATGCTCCCATCGGTTCAGTAAGTTCGAATTGTCGGTCTAGAAAAGANGTCTCAATATCAATTCCAAAAGCTTTTGCCCCAANCTGCACTTCAATCATCAAATNACGGGCCCTTTTTCTTAGTTGGGAATCAGCTAGTATTTGGTCNGTGGTTATGCCACCGGCTACAATGGNAAGTCCGTTGAANGGAATATTCCAACAAAGTTTTCGCCAAAGTGCTTCATCCAGGAATTCTGCAACCCGAATCTTTACACCAGCAGTTTCAAAAGCCTGAATCATATTAGAAGCATCTTCGTTAATCCGCTGGTTGAATTGCCCAAACTGAACATATCCGGCTAGCAAGCTCTCAATTATATGGGGTGCCGTTCGATTGATACAGGTAAAGCAAAGACCGGCCAATATGGTTCGTTCTGCTCCAAAACAATCAGCAAGGTTTTCAACATTGCCCATTCCATTTTGTAAGGTGAGCAAACGAGTTTCATTACCAATNAAGGGAGCTATGATCTCCGCAAGGTCTTGGTTCGCAGTTGTCTTACTTGCCACCACGACCCAATCACAAGGACCGATTTCATCAGCACGACAATGAGCGTGCAAAGANTCNACCTTTTCCTTTCTTCCTTTCTCTTCATGATGTATCAACCACAAGCCTTCTCTCAGAATGTCCTGGTAGGAACTACGAAAGAGGAAATGGATCTCTTGCCCTGCTAAAGCTAGCCTACTGCCATAATAACCACCCACCGCTCCTGGACCGACCATCGCGACTTTGCCAACCCCCTTCATGATTGCTTATNTTCGNANAGGAGGAACCAGAGTATTTTCAGCCTCTTCAGCCAAATGGGGATAATCCAGAGTGTAATGCAGCCCTCGGCTCTCTTTTCTTTTGAGAGCTGAACGAACAATTAATTCAGCAACACAAACAAGGTTTCTTACCTCCAAGAGAGATAAATCTACCTTGGCATTCCAATAGTATTCGTTGATTTCTCTTTCGAGGTTTCGCAAACGAGAACGGGCACGTTCAAGCCGTTTNGTGGATCGTACAATGCCCACATAATCCCACATGGTGCGCTTAAGCTCATCTAAGTTGTGAGAAAGAACCACCCTCTCATCGGAGGCAGGTACATCACCATCCACCCACTCGGGTAAGGAAACCTTTTCTTTCTTTCGCTCTTCGAGAAACGAACAGACTGCCTCTGCACCACGATGTGCCATCACCACAGCCTCGAGTAGGGAATTACTTGCCAAACGGTTCGCCCCATGCAAACCGGTACAAGCGACTTCTCCACAAGCAAAAAGCCCCTTTAGTTTAGTAGAGCAATCAATTTCAGTTGGGATTCCGCCACAAGAATAATGAGCAGCTGGCACAACGGGAATGGGATCAATTACCGCATCCACTCCTCGTTTTAGACAATTCTCATAGACATTGGGAAATCGCTTTGGAAAGCTACCCTTCATTCTCGGCGTATCCAGTCTAACAAATGGTGCACCCGAACGTTTCATTTCCCGGTCGATTGCACGGGCAACCACATCTCGGGGCGCAAGGTCAGCCAAAGGGTGGTATTTTTTAAGAAAGGGTTTNCTTTTCGAGTCGATCAATTTTACTCCCTCCCCCCGGACAGCCTCGGTGATAAGGAAGCGGTCTCCACTCTGCGAGTGGAGTGTGGTTGGGTGAAATTGAATAAATTCCAAATTCATTGCCGGCAGCCCGGCTCTGGATGCCATCGCAACCCCATCTCCCGTAGCAATCGAAGGATTGGTAGTATACAAATAAGTTTGTCCGGCACCCCCAGTGGCAAGAAGAACAACCGGGGCAGCAACCGTAACCACTCGTTCCTTATTCGCATCATACAGGTATAGTCCCAAAACTCGATCGCCACTTCCTTCCACTTCAACACCTAACTTACGAGCTTTTCGTGAGGTTACTAAATCGATTGCAAAAAAATGTTCAAATAANGTGACANCTTGCTTTGCTATATTNGCAAGCAAAGCCTCTTCAATCGCCTTACCNGTCACATCCTTGACATGCAAAACTCTTCTTTTGCTATGTCCACCTTCNTTNCCCAATGAAATACGACCATCATCTAGGCTAGAAAAGGATACNCCTAATTGTATCAAATCCTTAATCCGTTCAGGTCCATCTTTTAATATCTCACGAACNATTTGAGAATCACAAAGACCATCCCCTGCTTCCAAGGTATCCAGCACATGTTTTTCCAAATCATCGCCAGCAGAAGTGACCGCAGCAATCCCTCCCTGGGCATAATTGGTGTTGGATTCAGCCTTATCTTTTTTGGTAAATATGGCAACACGGTAGCCTGCCTCCGCAACTTTAAGTGCAAAACTGAGACCTGCGATTCCACTTCCCACAATTACCAAATCATATTCTGACTTTATTCGCTTACTCATTAGACAAATCCATATTATCGATCAAACGTATCGAGTCCACNCATACCGCAACCACAAGTAAGGATTCTTCCGATATACTGCCCTCTTCTATCTCCATTGTATTTCGGTTAACCACCTCAGCATAATCAACTCTTACGGAGTTTCCCNGTTGCAAAATCCTCATAATCTCNTCCTTCACCCGATCTACCTTTCTGGTTTTTTCTTCATCCACTAATTTCTTTACTGTGATCAGTGCTTGAAAGATCAGNCGAGCATCCTCTCNTTGGGTATCNTTAAGATAAACATTTCTTGAACTCATTGCCAANCCATCAGNNTCCCTCACAATTGGGCCTACGATTACTTCGATCGGAAAATGAAGATCTTCAATCATTCGTTTAAGAACCGAAACTTGTTGGGCATCCTTTTGCCCAAGTGCAACAAAAGTTGGCCTACAAAGATTAAAAAGCTTAGCACAAATGGTAGTAACTCCCTTGAAATGTGAGGGGCGGAATTGTCCGCAGAGTTTTTCACTAACACTTTTCTCTACAATGTAAGTACTGGCATTTTCCTTATAAATATCTTCCATTCTTGGTGTAAAAACATAATCAACTTTTTGTTCCTTACAAAGCTGTAGATCGCGTTCCAGATCCCGAGGATATTTCTCCAGATCCTCTCCTTCGGCAAACTGTGTCGGATTCACAAAGATTGAAACAATAACTAAATCGGACTGATCCCGAACCAAATCGATCAAAGAAAGATGTCCCTGATGCAGAGAACCCATAGTGGGAACAAAACCAATTTTCTTTCCTTCCCGCTCCCATTGCAGCGAGCTTTTTTGCATTTCTGAAAGGCAGGAAATTACTTCCATTTTAAAGGGATTAAAAATTTGAATTAGTAAGACTTTGCCAACACTACCCTACCGGGACTTGGCTTACCGCTAAAAACGCAAATTCCTTCTTCACTCACTCCCTCTGGTATACAGCGAATGGTAACTTTTAGATCATTCTTTAAGCTCTCTTCCCATTTTGGGTCCCGGTCCCAATGCACCAAGGCAAACCCTCCATGAATTTCAGGCTTTGATTGATTCTCTGCAGTAAAGAAAGAATAAAGCTCTTCCTTATCATTAATTTCACAAGTGTTCTCCTCCCGAAATGTAAGTGCTCTGGAATACAGCGACTGCTGAATTTCCTCCAAGATCGATACTATCTTTTCAACAAATTCGCTACGATCCATACTCTCGCGCTTCACCCCTAAATCCCGGCGACCAACAAAAACCGAAGACTTTTCCAAGTCTCTGGGACCCACTTCGATAGTGAGCGGAATTCCCTTCTTGACCCACTGCCAGTATTTTTCTCCTCCCCTAAGATCGCGATCGTCAACATCGACCCGAAGCGAGCCACCGGCAAAAATTTTCTCCTTCAGTTTACTTGCCAATTCATTACAAGCTTCAAGGACTTGCNCCCTAGTTTCTTCTTTNGGGGTAACGGGTAAAATAACNGCATGAGTTGGAGCGACTTTGGGAGGCACGATCAGACCATCATCATCTGAATGTGTCATAATCATTCCCCCTATTAATCTNGTTGAAACTCCCCATGAGGTAGTCCANCCCAGTTCCTCTTTGCCTTCAACCCCTTGGAATTTAATGCCACATGCCTTGGAAAAATTTTGGCCAAGAAAGTGAGAAGTTCCAGCTTGCAATGCCTTCCGGTCCTGCATCATTGCCTCTATGCACAAGGTTGACTCAGCACCAGGAAACCGTTCGGATTCCGTCTTTTCTCCTTGGAGCACCGGCATAGCCAGCCAATTCTCNGCAAAATCCGCATAAATCCGAAGCATTTTTTGAGTTTCTTCCATAGCCTCCTCTGCGGTCGCATGAACGGTATGGCCTTCTTGCCAGAGAAATTCGGCCGTCCGTAAAAAAAGCCTGGGTCTCATTTCCCATCGTACCACATTTGCCCACTGATTAATCAANAGAGGTAAATCCCGATAAGATTGAACCCACCGAGCAAATAATTCCCCAATAATAGTCTCAGAAGTAGGCCGTACAATTAAAGGTTCGTCTAATTTACCTGCTGGTTGGAGAATGCCATCCGCGTCCGCTTCGAGACGAGAGTGAGTTACGACTGCACACTCTTTGGCAAAACCATCAACATGCTCCGCTTCCCGTTGTAAGAAACTCTTCGGTATGAACAAAGGAAAATATGCATTTTTGTGTCCGGTCTCTTTAAACATTACATCCAGCGCGTCACGAATATTTTCCCAGATTCCATACCCCCATGGTTTGATTACCATACAACCACGGACAGGTGTATTTTCAGCAAGATCGGCAGCCTTGACTACCTGCTGATACCACTCAGGATAATTTTCCTCACGAGTAGGAGAGATTGCATTTTTTGGCTTACCCATAGTTTTATAAANAAGTAGNAATAAGGAATCGGCAGGNAAATTGCGAGNAACAAGCGAAGNAAACCAAAGAAGACTTTTGNTTTTCGAAGGATTTTGACAAANTTGTGCTNNAAGACATCATGAGCAACTTCTTCTTTATTCCAGAAACTTATTTATTCCATTAAAAAAATCATGACGCACATCATTGAAGTACACGGCAGAGAAATCATCGACTCCCGAGGTAACCCCACGGTCGAAGTTGAAGTTGAACTAAGCGGAGGAGCTTTTGGTAGAGCCGCCGTTCCATCCGGAGCCAGCACCGGCGAACATGAAGCGATCGAGCTACGCGACGGGGATAGCAATCGTTATCTCGGCAAGGGAGTTGCCCAAGCAGTAGAAAATGTGAACACCAAGATCGCAGAGACCATCGTTGGGCTTGATGCAACCGACCAGACTGCAGTCGACAATGCCATGTTCGCCCTTGATGGAACTCCGAATAAATCCGTCCTTGGGGCCAATGCCATTCTTGGGGCATCCATGGCCACAGCACATGCCGCTGCTTCCGCTTCCGGTTTACCTCTCTTCAAATACTTAGGTGGACCTAATTCAAAAGTCTTGCCCGTACCCATGATGAATGTCCTGAACGGCGGATCTCACTCAGATGCACCCATCGATGTGCAGGAGTTTATGATCATGCCTGTGGGAGCACCGACCTTTCGTGAAGCCCTACGCATGGGTTGCGAAATATTTCACGCTCTTAAGAAAGTCTTGAAAGATCAGGGACTTTCGACTGCAGTAGGAGATGAAGGTGGTTTTGCTCCGAATCTTGCTAGTAATGAAGCTGCACTTGAATCTCTCTGTACTGCGGTTGAAAAAGCTGGATATAAACTTGGGGATGAAATTGTATTCGCTCTTGATGTTGCATCTTCAGAGTTTTTTGACCGGGAAAAAGGAAAGTATATTTTTGGTAAAAGCGATGGATCCGANAGGGATTCTGATGAAATCGTTGCCTTCTANGAAACCTTAGTGAATAAATTCCCCATTCGCTCCATCGAGGATGGATGTGACGAGAATGATTGGACTGGCTGGAAAAAANTGACNGATTCNATTGGTGANCGGGTGCAGTTGGTCGGTGATGACTTGTTCGTAACGAATGTAGATTTTCTTAAAAAAGGAATTGATCAAGGTGTCGCCAATTCAATCCTTGTCAAAGTCAACCAGATCGGATCATTGACCGAGACATTTGATGCGGTTGAAATGGCTAAGGAAGCTTCCTACACTTCTGTTATTTCCCATCGATCGGGCGAAACTGAAGATGTAACTATTGCCGACATTGCCGTTGCTACCAATGCTGGCCAAATCAAAACAGGATCTCTCTCTCGAACGGATCGTATCTGTAAGTATAACCAGTTGCTGAGAATCGAAGAACTTTTGGGCGACCAAGCGGTATACGGCGGAAAGCTGTAAAAAAAGATACCTTCTTCATTCCCCAAGGTTCTAAAAGTACTGCTTTTAGAGATATTTCCAGTACTCCAATTATAGTTTGATCCTTTCGCACTCAAGGAAAGATTAGTTTTTTGTGAAACCCACCGTATTGTTGCCGATATTCCCCAAGGAGATTGAAAATTGGTGGTGGTCAAGAGCGCAGGAAAAATGGCCGGAAATGGGCGAAGAAAAACGGTTAAATTTACTACGGCAAGAAATTGTCGAGCAAAGTGATCGGTTTAATAAATCAAGATCTTTTGATTCTTCATCCTATGGCAGTCGTGATTTATCAATCTTAGCCTATGGTAATTTTTACTTCTCAAGAACTTGGATGGCAGTACTGTTTGCAGTTGCAGAAACCCTCACCCGTTGCCGATGGACAATTCCAAAAAATGGCCCCATCCGGATTCTCGACTTGGGGAGTGGATCAGGAGCCAGCGGATTAGCATGTTTATCTTTGATTCGTTTCTTAGGTATCCAAAACCCAATAGAGCTTCACGCCTGGGATTATTCCAGCAAAAGCTTACATTACCTAAAGGATCTTCATCGTGCTTGCTACAACCTTTGGCCTGACTCCAAAGTTTTCCCCAAGCGAAGTGACCTACGATTCCAGATGCAGGAGAAGAAAAAGTACAGGTATGATCTTCTTTTACTTGGTTATTCCCTCAATGAAATCAGAGAGGAACAAGAACTATTGGAAAGCGTACAGTGGTTAAAACAAGCAAGCAAAGTTTTAAAAAGAAGTGGTTGTTTGATTATTACCGAGCCTGCAGAATCTCAGATTTGCCGTAATCTGCACGAAATAATGGATCATTTGGTCAAAGATGGGAAGAACCTCTTTCACTTCGCTCCTTATCTGAATGGCTTGCCTTGCCCGATGACAAGAAATGAATCGAAGTACTTCAGTCATGAGGTCAGGAGGTATCCCACCATTGAAACAGTTGAGAAAATCAACCGACCCTTACACTTAGAGATCAGGGAGGTCAAATTTGGGCTCTCCATCCTAGGCTTAGAGGAACCAGAGTTAAAATGCCCAACCCTTCATTTTTTGCGAATTATAAGTCCCGTAAAAAAAAGAAAAGGCACCATCTCTTTTCTGGGACTAGCCGCCGATGGAGTTGAATATTACTATGAATTTCAAAGGCGTGAAATGAGTGAGGAAGCAAAGAATAACTTACTTTACTTGGAGCGTGGAGATGTCCTAAGGATTGAAGCGAACCTTGAAGTAAAAGAGGGAAACCGGATTCGATTATCAGAAAAGGATTTAAAACCCATTTTCCTCCCAAGGTTTGCAAAATCTAAAAACCAATAGCACCCCGGCTCCCTTGCTTGGTGATTAACTCCCGTCCAAACCAAACGCCAGTACCCGAATTAATTTCTGTCAAAGTAAGTAAAAAGTAAAAATCTTTTTGGGTTACCTTATCAACCCGAGAAGTTTCTTCGATGATCTTTCCGGACAAAGAAAAATAAGGACGGAGACGATTGATCTTTTTACCCTTACTCTCCAAATCACCCCGAACTTCTTGGGCATAACTATCGGCCCCTTTTCCTCCTGGCCCAGCGGTTGTGGAAATCCGTACTCGATTCGTGGCAATCAAGTCCCGTTTCATTCCCTGAAGTAATAAATCGGTATCAAAATAGGTCTGAGTATCATTTTTCACCTCACCGACATGCAGAATTGCGGGTTGGGTCGGTGCTTGGATTAAGGCATTACTGGATAATAAATCTCCAATCAGTTGATTGGCGGCACGGGTAAAATCCTGAGCGTTAATCTTTTCAAGGTTCACCAAACCCTTATTGCTCCCATCTTCAAGATAGCGTGCGTCTGCAGCACGGCCTACAGGTCGCCTCTCCCCACAGGAAGTGATAATCATTGTGATAAGAAAAGAAAGAAGAAGTGGATTTTTCATAACTGCTATANTGNGGAAATGGATTATGGATTTTTCGCTCTTTGNACTTTTAAATGAAAATTTTTGGCCTTGGAGGTGGTACTTACTGTTTGAACGGCTACTGACTCCCCTCCTCTTATGAGCAAGGGAAACCAAACTAAGGAGGAATCATTTATCATCATACCGTCTTGATCGAGCCACTCAATTTTGTANGAAAGATTAATCTCTTTATCCTTCAAATTTTGTAACCTTACTTCGGCCTTGAGTAAATCTTCATTAACTTTGCTTTGCTTAACCCCCGCTACGATAAGAACATCCTTAAGATCTCCTTGAAATTCGACTCTTTTCATAACGGGTTCCAATGATTGATCATCTGGATTTTCCTTGCTGGTGGAATGCACTTTATTTTTCGCACAGCTACCCCCAAAAAGGAGAATGCTTANAAGAACCAAGACCTTGAAAGGGCGGGACAACAAGAGGTTTTTCATAATTTTAAGGTTTTAAAACAAACTGGTTCACCACCCGCAAAGGAGTTTGGGCGGATATGCTTCGAATCCAGATAAGATTAATNGTTGCAGGTTTCAAAATAATGGANTCTCTCAACTTCGTTCCTANTCCGCGTAAGGTCAACTCTCGAGATGCAGGACTTGGTATTTTACAAAATTGAATCTGCTTAGGTAAAGTGGTCCAAGACCTCCAATCGCTCTGGGTCAGTCCTTGAGCCAATGCACCTACGCCTACTCCAGTTACCGCTCGAACTTCTTCCGACTCATCCCGTACCGCATTCGTTGCTATATATTGCAAAGCTCCCTTCGATACCGATCCAAGAATGGCTTTTGTAAGTTCAATGGGAAAATTCTTGGTAAATTCATTGGCTACAATAGCGTCAAAATCAGCGAGAGGAAGGGTCAAGCTTTTCTCGGAGCCGTTGAAAACTTCTAGAGAAGAAAGGTAATTATGGTTTGTTACTAAATGAGGAAAGGCGATTCCAGCATAAGGTATCCGGGAAGTGGCCGAGAAGAAAACCAATGGAATATCGTATCGCTTCTCTCTTCTCACTGGTGCCCGACCTGTCTCAAAGAAAATATAAGTTGTGGGAATCTTTGAAGATCGGTTCTTTATAGCTTGTTGATAGTCTTCCTGAATAAAAGGATTTGTTGGATATATCCCGTATAATTCCCGTAGGGAAAAGCGTGCTTTCTCCAAATCACTTCTTTCATTCGTACCGTGTAAAAAGAAAAGGGCTTCCAGATAAATTGCCGCAGGATTTACAAAATCTGGTAAATTGGATGGAACCAAACTTCGAGCCTGTAACAAATTCTCGTAAAGAGAACCTTCTATTTGATTCTCTAATCCATTATCCAGATCCATTGATTTTTCTTGCATCATAATACGAGCTGCATCCAACTCCTTTTGCCAAATATCTTTGGCATCGCTTACCGCTTGCCTGATTTTAAATATTTCAGCTCGGGCTTGTCCCTCTTTCCCAAGCTGCAAATAATTCAATGCCTGATAAACCCTTAGCATTACCCGTTCATAAACTCTGGATTTATAAGGTTTCCATTCTTGAGAGCCAATGGTAGATCCCAATTCCTCGCTTATCTTGGTTTGGGATTGTAAGTGTACCCCAAACCATTTTTCGTAATAATCTCCCGCAAGTGAAAATGCCCGTATGCTCCCTTCGAAATCATTTTGTAATCTCTTGATTGCTCCCTCTTCCATCCGATACAACATGCGGTCTCTTTTAGGACCACTTTCAGCTAATTTTTCAATTTCTTGGGAAGCTTGGTCAAAATCTCCAATTTTCCAAGAAAAAGTGAAGCTTTCAGTCCGGTCATAGTGATTTGAAATACAGGAGCTAAACAGGGCGGTTAAGATGATGAAATAAGGCTTCACTTTTTTACTAGAAGTGATGTGCAAAACTATTTCTTTCAGACGATTCTAGCTTCAACGGGGATCTTCTTGCAGTACCTTAAGTTCAAAGTTTTCAGTTCCCTTAACATCTCCGACAACAGTTCGAAACCTTTTTCTGGTTCTCAAAGCCTGCATCATAGCCTGTTGCCTTAGTTTCTTCAGAAATACAGGAGGCTGTTCAAAATCTGTTAAAAGATTCGAAGTCACCAGTAATGTGCTCAATTCCACATTCATCTTACGACTGAATCCATCGGATAATGCAAAAGTTAATTCTCCAGGTAGAAGCTCTAATTTACCACCATCTGAACGAAGGCTAACTTCACCTAATAAGCCAATAATTTTGACCCCACCGTTCGTAGTTATTCCTGCCATAAAAGCGAAAGGATTTTTGCATGACAGTTTTACTTCAACCATTGGAGACTCAATTATGATCGTTGAATTCTTAACCGTTGAATGAAGCACAAAAGATCCAGAATGCAAAGCGAACTGATTTGGGCTTATCAAATCAAAACTGGAAGCTTGTACGGTTCGCAGAGTTATGGGTGATATCGATGACGAAACCAGTTCGATTCCACCCTTCGGCAAGGTTGTAACTCGCCGACCAAGCCCCAAAACTTCCCCGATTCGAATCTCATCTCTAGGTTCCCAAACTTTTCGAGTCAAAACCTTGCCGAATACCTGAAGGACCTTGAATTCCCGACTCTCTTCAGATAAGGGTCTCAAAGCGTTAGGATCTGTAAAGTTTTGAATCTCCCCACCCCGATAGCGAGCTACTAAGAAACGTCCCTTGGTTACACGCATTAATTTTTCTGATTCAACCCGTAGAGGGTGCGAACGAGGAGTTTGCTTAAGCAATCCTAAAGCCCTATTCAGTACCTTTAGTGACTCTGAAAATTGCTCATTGTCTGCAAGTTCTTTCCCCTCCAGGAGTAATTGTTCAACCTCGAGGTAAAGGAGAGATTGATTATTAGCTAACAGTATGAAAAGAAAAGGATAAAGCAGCAGAATGGAGTATCCAAGTAAACGCACGGATCATGAAAAGTTTTAAAAAGCGTGGGTCACTCCTAGGCTCATACCTCCGATGAAATCTCTAAATTCGGAAANATTATCAGAGCTGTTCTTCCAAGTATAATTCGTCATAGCAGTTGCGTTGAGCCATTCATAAATAGCATAGGAAGCNACTAAACCAAGGTTGTAGGTNCGATCCGAACGATTTTTAAAGGATCCTTCAGAAAACATCATATTGTTGTAAGTAAAAGANGGNATCAAAGTAAGTTTTTCTCCAACCGGACTCATGTAAGAAAGATTGATAGTATGCCCTAANCCACTCTGTAAGTTNGCAGGNTATTCTGAACTTGGGGAGACACCACTCTGCTCCATCACCGCTTNTAAAAAGTTNAAATAANTCGGGTCAGTAATTTGATCCTGCAAAGAATCTCCNTGAGAAAAAGTATAACTTACACCTGCGGATAGAGAGATAACATCTCCCGAACTGAGTGCAATATTTTTTGCGAACGAAACACTGGGGGTGTTTGAATATGAAATCAACTGATTTTGGCCCCTAAATGTACTTGGCGCGACATAAGAATGTCCAAAAGTTAGGGTAAAGTCATCAGGCAGGACAAAAGGAAGTGAAATGCCAATAACCTGAACATCAACATCGTAGGCTTTCATATCATCACCGTAGTCTTGTGCTGGGTCGGTGAAGGTTCGCATTTGCATAAATGAGAAAGAAGGAACCGCAAGTACATCATCCCCTATTCCATATTCCCCCAAACCAACACTCAGGTTTAAGCTAAGATCAAGCGTAGAACCATCATCACGGGTCGGGGTTTTAATTTTATCCGGATTGGAGGTGTATTTAAATGCAGTGCTGGCAGTCATTACCGGAGTGATTGAAGAATCCTTAACTTGAATCAATCGTTGGGTACCCATCGGGTCGCTTGGCTGATCTTTTGCAGCGTTTAACATATCAATAAAAAGATCGGAAGGAACGATCGCATCTACCTCTGCCGAACCATTATTGGAGTTATTGTCTTGTGCTTCAAGAGAAAGAACACTTGCAAAGATACAAGCAAGAAAGATAGAGGATATCTTCATATTATAGGAAAATTAAAAAGACTTATCGAAGGCTTCCAATACTTATATTTCCACCATGTTTATCAAAGGCAGTGCGTGAATTAATCAAATTGGAATTGTATTGTACATTTTGAATGAAGTTAACCCTGCCATATTGCTTGGCACCGAAATTTGGATAACTGCCATCCATTCCACCGTAAAGTGAATTCAACTGCACAGTAGAACCTGCTGGGAAGTTGAGGTTGGACAGGTTAATAGTCATCGCCTCCATTGCAATTTGTCTAACCTGCTCCGAGAATCGAAGGTTATTAATCGACAGCTCGCTTGCAGCTAGAAGATGAACAAAATCAGCTCCACCATTTCCAGAAGTACTCATATCAGAATCATTAATTACCAAGCTATCAAGGGAACGCATGTTTACTTCCCCTTCTGCATATAAATCAACATTGATTACTTCAATCGAGTCAAGGGAGCCAAATCCAAGGGAATCACCAGCAAAAGAAACTGCACTTCCTTCTGAAATCGACAATTGATCAAGAGACATAAAAATTAATTCAGCAGATTCACCTTTTACCAATTTAGATTGAAAATTTAAATTTCCGTCTAAGGATAAGGTGCCACTAGCTGCTACTAATAAATTACTAGACTCGAGGTTTGAAAGATCATAGGAAGCTTGATTGAAGGAGATATTTCTTCCTCCAAAAACTCCACCAACGAAATACTCAGAATCTTCTAGGGCAGCCATATAACCAGCATCAATTGTGGAGGCAGAGAGATCATCGGAATCGAGATCAGAGAGTTCGAAATACAAGTCNATGGATTCTTGGAAAAAACTGCTAGAAGACGCTTCGGAATAGTCTACCACCTTATTCGGATTCAGAAAAACTACATTATCAACAGTTTGATCTTCCTGGGAAGGAATGACATGATCCATCAGAAAGCTTAAGGTTGCGGTATCAGAACTTGCTTGCTGGCCAGACTGTGCAGGCGGAGCAGATGTAGGTCCATCCACTTGAGGACCAGCAAGTAAATCAGCTAAGACCTCTTTCAATTCAATGGTCGTAAGAGAAAGTTGTTCCAATTCAAGAGCAAGGGTATAAGGCACCTCGGTCAGGTTGACTCCACTTTCAACCAACTTCTCCAGATAACGAGGAGAAGTCTCAGCAATGCTCAGATAGGCTGGATCTTGATCATATAAATCAAGCGCAGCACCTCCACTCAGTCCAACTCGTTCAGTCAAAGACTTAAATTTCTTAAGTTCATCCAAATTGTTGAGGTTATTGAAAAAGATATCGATTCGGGTTCGATCACCGGCAAAATCATTTGAAAATTCATTAATATCCTGAAGTTTGTCGATGTTCGAAAAAACTTGGTCTAATTTTTCAGGATCCTCTCTGAATTTAAATGCAGTAGCGGCAATTTCCGCAGCAATTTCACTATTTTCATCAAAGATTGAATGATATCTTGAATCATATTCAGACTTCAATTTGGCAAGACCTTCATTTTCGAGGGTGGAAGATGGATCAGTAAAAAGTTGTTCAAAATTACTATCTTTTAAATCGTTATAAACATTCAAGAAAGCATCGGCCTTATCTGCATTCTCAAAAATCACATCCAACTTATCTAGGTCCGTTCTGAATTCAGTGTAGAGAGTGCTGAGGGATTCAACTTGAGCGGCATTGTCAAATATTGCTCTCTGTTTTTCGGGGTCGTTCTTGAAATTGAAGGATAGCTCTTGGACGCTTTCCAAAATCGAATCTCTCTGTGTTCCATCAAAGCGGTTGGTAATGGATAGAATATCATCGACATATTCCAAGTTGTTAAACACCAAATCATGCTGGCCTTTTTGAGGATCTAGTCTATCCACGAGTTCACTTATGGTCGCAACATTCGCTTGATTCGCTGTGTCAAAAACAGCATCAAGCTTTCTGGGATCATCAATGAAAGTATCAGATAGTTTGCGATATTCCGCAAGGTTGCTGATGTTGTTATAAACCGCATCCAGTTTATCCTCGTCAAAACGAAGGTTTGAAGTAACGGATTTCAGGTCAGCAATATTTTCTAGATTAGAATAGACCGTAGTTATCTTGTCGGCATCTTCACCCAAGACTTTTTTGATCTCCAGAAGATCATCAATTTTATCAACATTATCGAGAAAAGAGTTTTGCAATCCCTGCTTTCTGGTAATTTCTTCTGCAGAATCTGTAGCCTTAATTTTCAAAGCTGGGTGATTTAAAGCAAATTGAAGGTCATCCGCACGTGCCTCATTAGATTGAATGATCGTCAAATAGGGATCACCAGCTTCGTACTGGTCTTGCAGTTTAGTAAAGGCAGAAGCAGCAACCTCGGAACCAATATCAAAGGATGCCGCATCAAGATCACTAGCCGAGAGTCTCGTAACCAGGGAAGTATCTTCAGATAAGGCAGTTGCAATTTGTTCGACATCGTCGACGCTGTTAAGGATTGCATCAAATCCTGCACCTAACTCCATTTCTGAGTCACCTCCGGACAAAGTTTCAGCGACACTAACAAGTGCGTCCAAACTTTCTAGGGCTTTTGCGGCATTTGCAGCATCACCAGTACCTCCTTGATTGCTGGCGTCAACCTTTTCAATAACACTGAAGAGGGTACCAAGCTTTGCTGTNCCTCCTTCGGATTTCGCCTTATCCATGGAAGCTTTAAAGGATTCAGCTTGATCCGCATTGTTTAAAAGGGCTTTAACACTATCAGTGGTACCAGAGGATTGAGCTTCAACAATGACTTCAGCAAGGTCTTCAGCTTGATCCGCGTTGTTGAAAACTTGGGTTAGTAGCGTGTCACTATCTGCTCCGCCCGAAGTTTGGGCTGCTTCGACTAAGGTTTTTAATTTGTCTGCCTTGTCCGCATTTTCAAGAAGGGATGTAACATCAAAAGACTCACCGCCGCTGGTTTCAGCAGCATCCACAACATCATACAAGTCCTCCGCCATATCCGCATTTTCTAAAACTGTATCCAGCAAGGAAACATTCACGGTTCCGCTTGAAGATGTCTTATCTACCAGTTCGCTCAGCTTGTCAGCACTCGAGGCATTTCTCAGGACATTATCAATGTTTGCAGACGCACCACCGCTTTTAGCTGCTTCAACCACTTTCTTAACCGAAGCCGCTTGATCGGCATTTTGCATAACCGAAGTGAAGAGTGAAGTATCACCGGTGGTAGCTAAAGCTTTCGCATCTTCCATAACATCCTTGAGGTCAGAGGCTTGATCCGCATTTTGAAAAACCGAAGTCAGGTTTGCCGCATCCGTAATTCCGACATCTGCAGCAGCGGTCATTACCTCCTTCAAATCAGAAGCCTTGTCCGCATTCTGAAAAACAGAGGTTA
>NHDN01000003.1 GCA_002171765.1 Verrucomicrobia bacterium TMED60 | reverse complement strand
CTTCCTAATGGTTGATATCTTTACAGACAACCCTTACTTTTAAAAGATGTACCCTAAATTTAAAGCAACCAAGTATGCCCTATTGGTTTTAATAGTATCAGTCATATCTTTTCCTTTTTTGCAGGGGGAGAAATACCCAAGCTTTAACTTAGAAGGTACAGATGGGAAACAGTACCATCAAATTCAATTTAAAGAGAAAGAGTTTATTTGCATTATTCTATATTCGAATCATTGCAAGATATCTCAAAGTTTTGAAGGATTAATAAAAGAAATATCTGAACATTTAGTTTCAGAAAACTCTATTCTATTACTAGTCTCACCAAACAATGAAAACGCATTATTACCCGACGAACTCGCGTACTCAGATGTGGGTGATAGCATCAACGAGATGCGGATAAGATCAAAGGACAGAAATTTTGAATTTCCCTATCTCTATGATGGGCTAGAACAATCTATATCCAACCAATTAAGTGCGAAATCAACCCCCCATGCCTTCTTATTTAATAAAACAAGAAACCTGGTCTATAGCGGAAGAATTGGTGATTACAATGAACCAAATAATCTAAAGAAGTCTGATCTTTATCAAACTTACAGAAGTGCAAGAAATAGTGCACAAATCAATCAGGTAGTCACGAAGGTACATGGAACCGCAATTAAAACCAAGAAAGACATATTTATAGCAAACGAAGTTCGTAGAAGATATTCGGAGGAAAGTGTAAATATAAGATCAATTAACCAACAAACTTTGAAATTCTTCCTCAAGTATAATTTAGGAAAGACAACCTTATTTTACCTATGGTCTGCAAAAGACGAGTCCTCGCGCGAAAACCTTCTTATCTTATCAGAAACCTTTAAAATATTCCGTAAAAGAGGACTCAAATTATTTACAATAAATGTGGATAAAGATCAAAAAGAAACCAAATTGCAGTTAGAAAAAGCCCAATTATCCGCCTCCAATTTTATTTTACCGGGAAATGAAATTTCTCCTCTCGTTCGGTATATACCCAACAATACAACTAGGGTAACGCCATTGACATTATTGTTCAGCAAGGAACAACAAACACTGGTCTCAAAAATAGGTGCTATTGACTCTTTAATGCTGAAAAGGTTAATCCTTAAGGATTTAAAAACAAGTAATATAAAAAACGGAAGATACTGAAACTATAAAAGTAAAAAAGAATTTTTTTAAAAAATTCCAATTTTTATTAAAGAAATATAATACAAAGATAGGCAGAATTATATATAGATAAGAATTCACTTGAAAGGTCAAATAAAAATATGAAAGAGGTAAACCATTTAAGAATAGTAATAACTCAAGTATTATGGAATAGATAAAGTCTACAATAAAATATAAATCAATATTTAATAAATAAAAACAAAAAAGATATACAATAAAAATTATCATTAGTGGAAATGCAAATGGAACAAGAATTATATTAGATATTATAGAGATAGGTACAATTTGACCAAATGATCCAAGTAGAATAAAGAAACTTCCGCAAAATGCAGCAAGGGAACATGTTACNAAACCTAAAAAATAAGCGAAAAANGATTTGCTTTCACTNAGAATAATGGTGCCTCTTGAGAACCAAATGATTAATAAAACGATGGTGAAAGAAAGTTGAAAACCCGGCTCGTAAAGAGATTCTGGTTGAATGAGGCTTGTTATTACGAAAGAAAAAGATAGTGCAGTGACGGCACACTTTCTTTTTAAAAATAAATTTGATATTTCCCAAATCAAAATCATGAGAAATGCTCTTTGTGCAGAATATGCGAAACCAATAAAAACCAAATAAAAAAATAAAATAGATATTACAGAAAAAGTAATAAATAATTTATTCTTTAAAAGAAGACATNTAGTAAATTTTAGTATAAGATACAAAATCCCAAAATGTAAACCACTTACAGCGAATAAATGCATAACACCAGTATTTATGTAAGTTTTTTTTAAGTCATTAGTAATGTAAAACTTTGTCCCAGTAGTGAATGCAATAAGGAATGATTTTGTATGAAAAGACGCTTTTGAATCATCCCAGAAATTTTCTATTAATATATTTTTTCTATCACTAATCTTTTTAAGGACACCCTGTTTTTTATCTTTGATAATTTTACTTATTGCAAATGTAGGTAATTGAAGGTGGTTAGAGTAGATGATCCCTTTGACGGTGAGAGTTTCACTCATAAAGCGTACATTATTGAGTAAGCCGTATTGATCCACAAGGATCGCATTTTTTCCTTNCCAATATATTTTACTATCTTGGATTTGTTTGATCTTTACAGTCTTGTGTATGTTACCGGTTTTTGTTTGGTAAAATCCGTTTAAGTCAATGGACGCAATTATCTCAGAATGACAATTTAAGGGTGCTAAAAAATCTTGTTCTGTTCTGAAAAATGACGTGAAGATACCAAGTAATATCAAAAACAATTTCGTTCTCCTAAGTCTGCATTTTAGGATTTCTATGCTAGAATAGTAAATCCCAGCAAAAATAATAATTGAAAATATGATTTTACCTCGGTTGTCCCAAAAGATATTGTTAGGAATTGGGAAAAGAATCAAAAAGGGTATAACAAAATTGATTAAAGGAACTCTGCTTGTCATATTTTCTTAAATCAATTGTATAAATCTTGCTCCAATTTGTTTTGTTTGAGAATATACAAATAAACCCCATCAACTAATGCTTTACGATAGACAATACATGAAGTTTCCCTCCATGAAGCAGGGATTTTCATTGAACGAAAAATTTATACTTATTCTGATTATTGTCTTTGTTGTACAAAAGGCCTTCCATTTATTTACCCAAAGTAATTTTATAGAAGATGTTTTTGCACTTTCCGTGCCTTCTTTCTCAAATGGGTTCATATGGAATACAATTACCTACGCTTTTCTCCACCATGGTCCGTTTCACCTCATCTTCAATCTTCTCTTGATATATTTCATGGGTAGAGTCATAGAAAGAGAATTACCTTCTGGTGATTTTATTGCTTTGAGTATAGCGTCCGCATTTACNGGAGGCTTTTTTTGGCTGTCTGTTAATTTTTTTATTGTCCCCAAACCCGTGCAACTCATAGGTGCATCTGCAATAGCTTCTGCATTTTTGGCTTTTTTCTGTTTAACTAGACCTAACGAACCTATTCGTTTTTTACTTTTTTTTATTTTGCCGGTTACGCTTAAACCAAANATAATTCTATATGCATATCTTGGTATGGAATTGTATTTCTTTATTTTTGAAGAACTTGCACTGCCTGTTGCAAATCAAAGTGTAACAAGTTTAGAATTTAGCATTAGTATCGCACATTCTGCTCATCTTGGTGGAATTGCGGCTGGATACATCTTTTATCTGCTTTATCAAAAGGGTTATCAACTCCCAACTCTTAGATTAAAACCTTCCAGATCCAAATCAAAATTCAATGCCCAAAACCATACTCCCAGTGATTTCAAGGTAAACATTTCGGGTCGTGATAACATGCAAAACGAAATTGATCGCATACTGGACAAGATCAATGATAAGGGATTTGGTTCACTTACCCATGATGAAAAACTCTCATTGGATAAAGCTAAATCTTTCTTAAATAAAAATAACTAGTAAATATTTTAACAATTGTCTTAAATGAAGAAATTTACCTCACTCTTAATCAACTTTTTCATCCTCACATCTTTTACCGCGTATGGAGATGAAGTTTCCATTCTTGAACCTACCGCATTGATGAAACATGAGACAAAATGGTTGGTACAAGCTTTAGAACAAGCCCATTATAACAAGGTAAGAATCCAAGATTTAAACGCATCGAAATTTTTAAATGCATACCTAAAAAAACTAGACCCTCAGAAAATATATTTTACAAACTCTGAAGTTGAATCTTTTCACAAAAATATTTCCCCGACAATTATTACTTATTTCAAGCAGGGAAATCTATTTCCAGCCTTTGAAATTTTCAGAAAATATCAATCCAATGCCGTTAACCGGCTGGACTCTGCATTAGAAATGATCTCAAAATTTAGTTTACTCGAAAGTAACGAGACATACTTACATGACAGAACTAAAGCGGTTTGGTCTGCAAACAAAGAAAAACTTGATCTACTTTGGGATAAACTTATCAGGCACGGGGTTCTTAACGAACTTGTGAATACTGTAGACTCGAACAATTCTAATCCAAATCAGGGAATTCTAAATGATTTGGTGACAGATGCTCGAAAGGTTTTGAACGAAAGATATACTCGCTGGCGAAAAAATATTCTAGAATTCGAATCAGAAGATGTGCAGGAAATTTATCTCAGCTCACTTACTCAATGCTTTGATCCTCATACGACATTTATGAATTTAAAGGAGAAGGAAAAGTTTGACCAAGCTATGAATAATGAATTTGTAGGGATTGGTGCTGTGCTTACCGATGTCGATGGATTTTGTACTATTAAAGAATTGCTACCAGGAGGTCCTGCAGAGGCGTGCCGTGAATTGGAACCAGAGGATATTATTATCAAGGTAGCCCAAGCAGAGGGTCCATTTGTCGATGTAGTCGATATGAAGCTCTCCAAAATTGTTGATCTTATCAAAGGCCCCAAAGATACCATTGTAAGNATGGAAATTAAGCCAATTAAAAGNCCCANTACGACCAAGANCATAAGCATNGTGCGCGANAAGATCAAGCTTACCGACAAACTTGCAAATGCTAGCATTCACATGGTGGAGCACGAAAACAAAAATCATAAATTTGGGGTAATTGAATTGCCATCGTTTTATGGCTCAGCTGGTAAAGGTCCNAAGGCTACAGATGATGTTGAAGAACTTATTAATGNGCTTAAAAAAGAAAATATTGAGGGGTTGATTCTAGACCTACGTAGAAATGGTGGAGGTTATCTTAGTGAAGCTATTGATTTAGCAGGCCTTTTCATTTCTCGTGGTCCTGTTGTCCAAGTAAAAAATACAGATGGGAAGATTCGCAAAAAATTTGATTTTGACCCAAAACTAGTTTGGAATATGCCCCTNATCATTTTGGTTTCTCGACAAAGTGCCTCTGCTTCNGAAATCGTGACTGGAGCATTGAAAAATCATAAACGGGCAATAGTTGTTGGAGACAAATCAACTCATGGAAAAGGAACGGTTCAATCNTTGCTTCAAATGAATTTGCCTTTCAATTTTATGCAGTCTNCCAANAAAGGTAGTGCAGCCAAAATAACTATTCAAAANTANTATCTCCCGTCNGGAGAAAGTACCCAAATATATGGNGTNAAAAGTGATATAGTTTTACCTTCTGTTAACGAATTTCTTCCGATTGGTGAATCAGACTTNGACAATGCTTTAGAGTGGGATTCTATNNCCCCNGTTAATCACCGGAGGACCGAGAACGAATTTGTGTACGACATTGATAATGTCGAAGAAATCCAGAAAAGAAGTCTTGAAAGACAAAAAATGGCACCTGAATTTAATTACATCCATCAAAACATAGAAATTTTCAAGGAAAGAAAAAATAAGAAAGATGCGATATTAGATCTAGCTGTAAGATTGCAGGAGAAAATCAAGGATACCAACTCTACAGACCAGTTAAATGAATTGTATGATTCTTTCGACGAATTATCTTTTCCAAAGAAAGAAATAAAACTTAGAATAGTTGAAGATCAACTTGCCAAATCTCGAATTGCAAGAGGTGAAAATGATCTTGAAACTAATTCATCCATCGAAAAAGAGTATGCAAAACCCGATTCTTTAGACATAAGGTTACACGAATCTCTTCGTATCATGTCAGATTGGTTATCAATTCGAGAGAAATCCCAGATTTCAGGAACTACCCTATCTGAAACAAAAGAAATTTAACAAAACCGAGCGAAGACATATCTCCTAACTCCGCAAAAATCTTTTCGATTTTGAATATCGTAAAAGATATCCTCCATCATTTCCATAACTTTCTCTGCTTGTCCCATGCCAACTTCAAGAAATATTTGGCCATCTTTCTTTAAAGCACTTTTTGATAGATCCAATAATTTTCTTAAGTGAGCTATCCCACCTTCTGCAGATACAAGAGCATCTTTTGGGTCATATTTATTAACTTCAGGCTCGGCAGAATTCCATTCCTCAAGACTAAGGTAAGGTGGGTTCGATATCAGTAAATCAACTTTTTCTTGTTTGTATTCCTCCAGCATCCAGTCAAACTTTTGAAATGAAATGCGTTCGGAAAGACCCAAAAGGCATAAGTTTTCCCTTGAAAGAGCGATAGCCTCACTGGACTTATCCATACCCAAACCTCTGGCTTCTTTTAATTGGTTACAAATAGCCAATACAATTGCACCGGTTCCTGAGCCTAAATCAAGAATATTGCCGTTAAATGCTTCTCCGACAGATTCAATAATAATTTCCACAAGCCTTTCCGTTTCAGGTCTTGGAATTAAAGCCCGCCCATCACACTTTAATCTTAAGTCACAAAATTGAACGGATTCAAGGATATGCTGGAGAGGAATGCGCCTTCCTCTTTGAACGATCATGTTNCNAATCTCAGAAATTTTTTCCTGTGGTACCAANTCATCAAAATTCAAATATANTTCCATTCTGGAGGTTTTAACTAAATGGGACACGATCCATTCAGAATCGCATTTAGCCGAANTTACACCCTTATTCAAAAGAAATTCAGTGGATTTCCGAATGATTTCCCCGTAGGTTAAATGTTCATTTTGCATCTGATTTGGATAAAGCCTCTANTCGAAGGTTTTGATCAAAGTTATGTAAACTATCCAATAAATGGTCCAAGTCGCCCATTAAAGACTCGTTCAATGCATGAGAACTATAATTTATTCGNTGGTCNGTTATCCTACTTTGCGGAAAGTTATATGTTCTTATTCTTTCGCTCCTATCTCCGGTTCCAACTTGGTCCTTTCTTTCTTTTGCATATTTTTCTCTTTCTTCATTTTGTTTCACCTTTAAAAGCCTTGANCGTAATACTGTCATAGCTTTATTCTTATTTTTGAGCTGTGATCTTTCATCTGCACAATAAACGGTGATACCACTGGGCTTGTGCAGCAGTTGCACTGCAGAATCTGTGGTATTAACTCCCTGCCCACCAGGACCGCTTGCTCTACAAACGCTGATCTCNAGTTCTGAAGGATCAATATCCACCTCTACCTCTTGAGCTTCCGGCAAAACTGCAACTGTTGCGGTTGAAGTATGTATTCTTCCGCTTGCTTCTGTTACTGGAACCCGTTGAACCCGGTGTACGCCNCTTTCGAACTTGAGCTTAGCCCAGGCTTCTTCTCCCTTTATCATAAAAATCACTTCTTTTAAGCCACCCGACTCTGAAATACTCTGTGAAAGGCAATCAACAGCCCAACTTTTATTTTCACAATATTTGCAATACATTCTATATAAATCCAGTGCAAAAAGAGAAGCCTCGTNCCCTCCAGCTCCAGCCCTTATTTCAAGAATGGTATTTCTTCCGGCATCAGGATCTTCCGGCAACATGGAAATCATCAGCCTACTTGTGAGTTCAATAATTTTAGACTCAATAAGATTAATGTCTTCTTTCGCGGTATCCGCAAATTCTTGGTCATCAAGCAGTTCTTGACTCTGTTGAAGTTGATTTTCTAAGTTTCGGAGTTGGTCAGAGACCAAAAGAATACTTTTGAGTGTATTGTGTTCCTTGGAGAGTGCAGTGGCTAGATGAGAATCCTTAAAAACTTCAGGGTCCGATAATTGGAGTTCTAATTCATTGTAGCGTTGCCGAAAAGGCTCAACATCTGGTAGGTTATTCATGTTTCAAATTTATCACAAGATACAGACTTTCAAAATCTGGAAGTTCCTGATACTATCACCACATGCTCCAAATACACGGACAAAATATAATCGCTTGCGTTTGGGATTTTGACAAAACCCTTATTCCCGGTTACATGCAATCCCCTTTATTCGAGCATTATTCCATTGATGAACAAAAATTTTGGAAAGAGGTAAATGAACTTCCTGCTCTATACTCAAAGCGAGGGCTTACGGTTTCTTCTGATACGATTTACCTAAATCATCTACTGAGTTATGTAAAAAATGGTCCGCTTCGGGGCTTGACCAACCAAAAGCTTTTAGAATTTGGCTCTGAATTGGAATTT
This sequence comes from Verrucomicrobia bacterium TMED60, assembly GCA_002171765.1. The sequence goes on along the minus strand of NHDN01000003.1, from coordinate 65,789 downwards.
TGTGTAGGTCTGCCAACCCTATTTCAAAAATTGATGGAGATTTCACAGGATGAAGAATTTAAAAGTTACGACTTTAAAGTAGAGCATTATGTTATAAGTACTGGTCTGGCCCAAATGATACGTGGCAGTAAAATTTATCCTCTGGTTGAAGATGTTTTCGCATGTGAATTTATAGAATCTCCTGTCCCCCCGAATTTTATGAATCAAAGTGAGCTTTCCCTACCTTTGGANCCTGAAATTTCACAAGTCGGAATGACGGTAGACAACACCACCAAAACCAGATTTATTTTTGAGATAAACAAGGGATCCAACAAAAATTCTGCGATCGATGTTAATACCTCCATTCCACACCAAGACAGAAGGGTTCCTATTGATCAAATGATTTATGTNGCAGACGGGCCCAGTGATGTGCCGGTATTTGCAGTCGTAAAACAAATGGGCGGAAAGACTTATGCTGTATATGATCCAAATAATGAAAGGGAATTTGTTCAAACATGTGAACTAGTAGAAAGATCAAGGGTGCATAATAATGGACCTGCAGATTACAGCGAAGGTTCTCCCACCTCAATATGGATGAAACAAAAGGTTAAGGAAATCATGCGAAAAATGATCAAGCAAAGACAAAACCAATTAGATGCTAGGTCAAGTAATCCCCCTAAGCACCTTTCTTCTACAGACAATTCTCAAAATCCAGACAATTCCAAGCAAGAAACATTATGGAAGTAACTTGGAATAGGAATTCATTGCTCGGACTTGAGGAACTGGATGTAAATGAAATCAAACTTATCCTAGAATTGTCTAAAGAATTTAAAGAAAACCTTTCGAAAAAGCAGAAACCATCAAAAAACTTGGAAGGAAAACGAATCGTAAATCTTTTTATGGAGCCAAGCACAAGGACTAGAGTTGCTTTTGAAATTGCAGCCAAGTCGCTTTCGGCAGATGTAATATCCATAGCAAGTAAAAGCAGTAGCCTGACCAAGGGAGAGTCTCTTAAAGATACTGCCTTAAATATTCAGGCTCTAGGGGCTGATGCAATAGTGATCCGTCATTCATCACCAGGTTCGCCACTATTTTTGTCAAAGACGATACCTGTTCCCATCATTAACGCTGGAGATGGCTCACATGAGCATCCAAGCCAAGCCCTTTTAGACATTTTCACANTGCAAGAGAAACTAGGCACATTGCATAACAAAAACATTACTATTTTGGGCGATATTTTATTTAGCAGAGTGGCTAGATCGAACCTTTGGGGTCTTCAAAAAATGGGAGCGAATGTAACCTTAGTCGGTCCGTCCACACTGGTTCCNAAGGGATTTGAAAAAATGGGAGCAACAGTTTCACACGACATTGAGAAATCTCTTTCGAAAGCGGATGCNGTAATGTTATTAAGAATACAACACGAAAGACAAAGCTCTAGCCATTTTCCATCCCTAGAAGAATATACCCGCATTTTTGGTTTGAGTATAGAAAGATCCGCTCTTTTNAAGAAAGAAGCGATCATTCTTCATCCCGGACCNATCAATCGAGGGGTTGAAATAGATTCNACCTTAGCTGATTCCAAGAATTCAGTTATTCTTGAACAAGTAACCAANGGAATCGCAGTCCGCATGGCGATCCTATATCTCTGCACGACTAATTCCANAAGGTAGTGAAAAATTTATATTTAAAAAATGCANATGTCGTNGATCCAGCAAGCAANACTGATGGGGTAAAGGATTTGTGGGTCGAAGATTCAAAGTTTGTACGCANAAAATCTNAAAAAGTAGATACCGAATATGAGGTTTTAGACCTAACTGGAAAAACCATTTTACCGGGATTAGTNGATTTAAGGTGNCATGTTAGGAATGCAGTTGGGGGGAGCCAAGAAAATATTAAAAGCGTTTCTCAAGCAGCATGTGCTGGTGGTTTCACTACACTTTTGGTAATGCCTAATATTTCTCCTTTTGCTGATAATCCAGGATCTATAAGGTATATAAATGAGTGTGCATCCAAAAATGCCGCGGTAAATTTCTACTTAGCTGGAGCACTGACGGACAATATGGAAGGACGAAGTTTGTCGCCCATTGGTTCGCTTAAGGAATCTGGAGTATTGGCAATCACAGACTGTCCACTCTCCACTCAAAATAATGAAATTTTTGTGAAAGGCGTAGAGTATGCTTCTATGTTTGATCTTCCTGTAATTGATCTTCCAAGAGAATTGTCGTTNTCAAAAAACGGAAGCGCTCATGATAGCGTAGTAGCTCTGAGTATGGGTTTGGGGGGTTATCCTCGAATGGCAGAGGAAATTTTTGTACAACGCTCAATTACCGTATCTAAATATTTAGATGCCCATATTCACTTATCNTCGATTTCCTCNAAAGGNTCTGTNGANCTTATCAATGATGCNAANAATAAAGGTATAAAAATAACTGCGGACACNACCCCTCATCATTTATGTCTAACGGACGANAANATTAGAGGATATCATACGAACTTCAAGACTCACCCTCCGTTGCGAGAGGAAGAGGATAGAGAGTCATTGGTTTCAGCCCTTTTNGATGGCACANTCGANAATATTNGTACNGGACACGAACCACANCAAGATCATTTGAAAAAANCNGANTACGATTTGGCNCCCGCNGGNGTAACTTCNTTAGATACTTGTTTTTCAGCAATNTANACGCANCTTTNTGGGAAAGTCNAAAACCTACCTTACAAACTTGCCGAATGGCTNTCNTATAATCCGNCNAAAATAATAAAAAAAGANNGNGCAAATATACAGCNNGGTTCTNTTGCAGACTTCATCGTCATNGACTTGANTGAAGAATGGATTTATTCAGCACCNGATAGTNTTTCGTTNTCTTCAAATAATCCNTTTGATGGATGNAAATTAANATCNATNATTGAAAGAACCTATGTGGGCGGTGAGCTAGTTTACAAAAAGNCCTAAATATTAAGTNTATAATGGTAGGACTNACGCTATCGGTACTTTTAACTATTTTNGGAGCTNTTTTTTTACTGATTNAACCACCCNGTCGGTTGGTGCCCAANATTGTTTCAAAACAAAANGAGAGAAACATAGGGCTATGGATNTCACTTATTGGAATTTCTGCTATCCTACAGGTTAACAATTTCTTTCTTCTCTTTTTAATAATGACGATTTATCTACTAGGGAAATATAAATCTCCTGAAAGCTTTGCATTAATGGAGGAAAAAAATCTCTCTATTGCTTGCTTGCAGGCCTTATTATTAAGCTTTATCAAGTTTTGGCCGGTTGTATTTATTTTTTCTTTACTCTCGTTNTTATTTTTTTCTGAANATTCGAGNCAAGAGGTNGTACAGGTATTAAAGGACTCAAGNTTTGACAANCAATGGNTNATCNTTTTNTCTGCTTTGGTTGCAGCTCCAATTGTAGAGGAATTTTTCTTTCGTAAATTTCTCTACANNGTNTTAAAATTNAACTTCGGAATTNTNNTAGCAGCACTANTTAGCTCNACAGTATTTGCACTCATTCACTTTACGGTAAGNTCTTTTTTTGTNCTTTTGNTACTNGGGCTTTTTCTTTGTTATANCTATGAGAAATATGGAATNNTNGCAGCTCCNATACTTTCACATTCTCTCTTCAATTTNTTGATGATTNTCTCAATATTGTCTGGATGAAAAAAGAAATTNTAAACTNNAGNAAGTTCAGNAGTTTCTCTTTAAATTGCACTAGGAAATTTGCATTTAATTTGGCANAATCATTGAATCCACCNTATGTNCTTTATCTCAACGGNATNTTNGGTTCNGGAAANACCTTTTTCTGTAAATGTATTGGNGAATATTATGGCATNNAAAGTATNAATAGTGCGTCCTTTTCTAGGGTTGCNCATAATTTTGGNGAAATAAANCTAGTCCANTGTGACTTTTATCGAGGTTTACCGGAACCTTCTTTNTTTGAGGAAGAAATCGAACCNCTTCTAATCAGNCCGTGGATTATTCTTATTGAATGGGGAAAACNTACCTCNTGGGANTTTAACTGCCNNGAGTATGAGTTGGATTTNAAATATATTGATCNNANAAGAAGAGATNTATTGTTCTCCAANNGATCAGTTTAATTCAAGGGATGAATCACTGTACTCATTGANATANCCTTCTTTGACCANCCANTTCAGTTCTAATACAAGNTCTTTCAAATCGAACTCTTTTTGTTGTANTTNGGTTAATAANCTNTTTTTCGNGANNTTCGAATCNGAAGAAATTANNGCNATAATTTCAGAGGTTAATTTCTTTGTTTTNAAATNCTCGATACTTTTTCGATTTGCTTGGCGAACATAAATAATTTCNCCCTTTTTAAATATGCAATATTTACTNCTNTTTAGGCTTACCAANCATGAGGTAAAGAGTTCTTTTGACCATTTANGTTTGTCGGAAATGAAAGATTCAATCTGTGCCCGAAGGGGTGATTCGATAATACTTAAGTTATGAGCTGCAATCGTTAGGCTATTTTTGGATATAAAAAAATTGGAGAAAAAGTCTTTTTCGATGGCAAGTTTCAAGGCTTCAATACTTTGAAACTCTTTATTTTCTTCGATCTTTAAAAGGTAGGAATATCTTTTAATCGGGGATTTCGCCCATAAATCAATCTTCTCTTTGTCCTCAATTTTTTGCAAAGAATCGATAAATTTTTCATGGGTTGATTTAATACGATTGGAGTAAATGTGGTGCCTTACCACATCTTCAAAGCCGTGAAAACTCGTTGGAGGTAATAATTCTTTAGTGATGGGGCATTGAAAGATATATATGAAATTACCCTTCGGCATTACTTCTTCGATGAGCTTACATTCAATGAATGTTTTTTCTTCCCTGGAGAAAAAATTGCTTACAGCACTTTCCTTGGACATGAAATACGAATCAGAAGTTTTTGACTTCCATATTTGGTTCTCTGGATATTTGGAGGCGATTTTGACCATGAGCCTTTCATTCTTAGCAGCAATAACATCGGTTATTTCTCTCAGAGAGTAAGTAATACCTGTTTCTTTAAGTTTTAATTTTATGGTCTGCAGGNTTTTAACATCAGGAANTATGGTAAAAGACCACCCTANATCATAGTCTGTATTTCTTNTCGGANAATTTGTCTTTTTACGATTTTGACNACCCTTAGCTCGANTTCTTGAGTCCCTNTTCTTTGAGNCTTGAAAATGTTCATTTTTTNGAGGGAAATTCGGTTTTTTTGAACTGGTCCAGTCGGGAGAAAGACTGAAATTCTCAAGNGAGGAAAGATCNACCTCTGCNTCTTCTTNATTCATTTGTAATANTTNNCCAATGGNCANGNTGCATCAANNGNTAGTTGGATGATCTTGCCTTTTGATTGATCTTGTTTTACAAAAGATTTCATATGCTCAGGTGGCGGAATTGGTAGACGCGCTAGACTAAGGATCTAGTGCCGTAAGGCGTGGGGGTTCGAGTCCCCCCTTGAGCACCATCACTTCGTTTTGTCGAAGATTCTATGTTTAATTCTAAGTCCATGTTTGAATTCATCTTTGAAGGTCTTATTACCGTATTCATCAAACCCTTCGAAAAGCCCATGTTTTTTATTGTCTAACCAGTGCTCAAGCAATTTTACACCAAAGGCACCACCCGATAACTTGTATTTAGAAACAACCCATTCATTGGATTCAGAGGTGCCATATTTTTTTCTAAACTTTTCTTTGGCCTTCTCATTTATTTCGATCCAAAGAGATGGGTACCCCTCTTTACTCTTCGTCTTGTAATCATCAGGGTCAAGCGGTCTGGAAAACCAAAAGATATGAGTCCCGGATTTCTTTCCGTGAACATAATCTTTTGAGAAAATGGGGACTCCCCTTTCGTTATAACGAGTGTGTTGGCCATGTTTTTTTCCAGAAAGAAAAGGAATTTCTTCAATAACTTGACCACTTTTGAACTTGATTNCAGCAGTACCACTGAAAGGGTGAGGGTCTGTACCATGGTAGGCAAGAGGTTCGTTTGTCCAAGTACCCGAGTTTATAACCCCAACCTTGGAAATGCGTCCATTGGAAACAGTGACAGGACCTAGAATAAAATCTTGACCGCCACTACCACGAACCACCGCCTCAACTTGATCTGAGTAACCATAACCTCCTGAGATAACAATTATATTAACCAATCCATAATCTTGGCTAAGTTCAGGTTTTGCAATTGCCCCACTACCTTTCCAGAACAAATGACGATCCAGAAATTCAATGGAATTTGCTTCATCAAAGTATAAAAGGGATGCCTCTTTACGGTATTTCTTGTAGGGGCTAAAAGGAAAAGAGGAACTTCCTCTGGTTTGCTGATCCCACCAATCTTCAAAATTATCAAATTTCCCCTCAAACAAAATCATATAGCCCAAGCTGGCCGACAACAGGCAAATGAATAGGATAGTCGAAAATATTTTTTTCATATTGTAGACAATATCTGTAAATTTAAGGCCATACGGATCTTGTATGAAGAGAATTTACGAGTCGTGCAGGAAATAAAGGGCCATTATAAATAAAGGAAGTGTAGAGTTGCAACAAAGATGCACCTGCATCTAATTTCTTGTGGGCCGAGTCGGAGTCATGNATTCCACCCACCCCAATTACCGGAAGCTTATTTGAACTCTCCTCTACAATAAACTTTATCATAGACAAAGATCGGTGCTCTAGTGGCTTTCCACTAAGCCCGCCTTTCTCTAAGCTTGGAAAATTCACATTTCTTCTTGTTGTGGTATTGGTGGCGATAATTCCATCAAATTTGTTTTCTAAAGCCAATTCGATTATGGATTCTAAATCTTTATAGGATTCATCTGGGGAAATTTTTAAAAGGCATGGTACTGGATTAGATTTTCTACCTTTCGCAATTTCGTGATTAAGTTCATGTAAACTACGAAGTAACGGTTCTAGAAAACTTTTTTGATGAAGTAACCTTAAACCCGGGGTGTTGGGGGAACTGATATTAATGGTGATGTAATCCGCCTGCTCAACCACGGTTTCAAAACCAATCAGATAGTCATTGATAGCTTTTTCGGGAAGAGTATTTTTACCTTTTCCAATGTTGATCCCTATAGGGGAAACTCTNCTACCTATGGGGTTGTACTTAGCCAATCTTTCAACAACCGCCCTGGCCCCAATATTATTAAACCCCATCCTGTTGACCAAAGCTTTTTCTTCGGGATATCTAAAAAGCCTTGGCTTGGGGTTGCCAGGCTGAGNAAGAGGGGTGACGGTACCAACTTCAATATGNCCAAANCCTAGGGAGGAAGAAATACCTGGNAACATNCCATTCTTATCGAGGCCTGCAGCCAGACCAACACAATTAGAAAAATTCAGACCAAACAAAGAAATATTTTTAGATTCAACTCTTAAGAATTGNGAAATAATTTTTTTAATAATGGGGATNGTTTCTGCATACCCNAGAATCCCACAGGTTAGGTCATGAGCNTGCTCAGGCTCTAGCCTAAAAAGGATTTTTCGGAAAAAAGATTGATAAAGNGAATTCACAAAGACAAAAGGATGTAAGTAGTAAAAATCAATGNAGATGGACAAGATAGCAATTCATTTATTTGTACAAGAAAGTTGACAGATCAAAAGAAGAACGATTAAGCCAAATCAATGAAAAAAACAGGACCGAGTTTAGATTGGTGTGTGGTTCGCCTAGGTAAAGATGAAAATTGGTGGGTGGAATCAATAAGTGATAAAGAGAATTGGGATGTGGAAGATTTGGGTATTATCGACCCCAAACANTTTCTTCATATCAATGAGTTGATTGATTCAATGACAGAATTTGGATTAGATTCACAGCTGGTTGACGAGGCNTTTTTCACATTTGAAATTGCGGAAGAGGTAAAAGGTGGAATGATTAAGCTNGTCAGGGTAAGAGATTCTTTACTCAAGGCGGAAGATATGCTTTTCGCTTTACCTGATGTTCTTAATGAGGAAAAAGGCCCTTATGCAGACTTCTTGAACCATATTTCCAGCGTAAGGGTTTCTATGCTAAATGAATTGATTGAATTCACTGAACCTTACACGCAAGAAGAAATGGAAGAAGTTTTGGCGGAAAAAGAAAACAATGATTTTTTGGAAGCGAAAAGGAGTCACTTCAGCGAGGAATTGTTATCGATATTAGAATTCGTGCCAGAAGGTTTTGCCATTGATTCCGATCTTGAAGAAGATAGCGAGAATTCTTCCAAAAAAGAAGAGGATTATTCCGACCTTGAGACAGGNCTTGTTGAAGTTTCAGACAAAGAGGAAAAGCTTTTACCCGATGAGGACTTAAAATGGGAAGAAGAGGAAAGAGAGGAAACCACTCCTTATGAAGGTGGTGCTCCTGATGAAGATCAATAGGCTCTAGTATGGTCAGAGTTGGGGAGCGATTCTCTCNGCAAAATAAGTTAAAATTAAATCTGCNCCTGCTCTTTTGATTGAAAGTAATGACTCCTTTGCACACTCATCGAGATCAAGCCATCCAAAGGAAGAGGCTGCCCATAACCTTGAGTACTCTCCTGATACTTGATATGCCGCGANTGGAAGGCAGTGGTGATTTTTTGCATGCATTATAATGTCAAGATACGGTTCTGCAGGCTTAACCATAAGAATATCNGCNCCTTCAGCTGCATCCAGGAGTANCTCTCTTTCTGCTTCAGTTTTATTGGCGGGATTTAGCTGATAGGTGGACTTATCAATGGGTTTTGCAGTCGAGGAGCCAATCGCCTCCCTGAAAGGTCCATAATAAGCGGAACAAAACTTTGCCGAATAAGCCATAATTCCGACATGATAAAAGCTGGAAGAATCTAAGTATTTTCGAATTATGGAAACTCGTCCGTCCATCATGTCCGACGGGGCAACTAAATCATAACCAGATTCAGCTGCAACAACCGAAGCCTTGGCTAAAATTTCAACTGTCGGGTCGTTTGAAATGCAACCCTGCTCGTCTAAAACACCGTCATGTCCGTGTTTGGTATACGGATCCAGTGCAATATCAGCTACAAGTAAGGTGTCGTCCCATTTGGATTTAATCAAACCAGCAGCTTGGTAAGACAAAGCCTTGGGATTTAGTATTTCGCTACCTAGATCATCTTTTTTTGATTCAGCGACGCATGGAAAAATGGCAAAACTGCGAATACCGAGCTCCAACCACTTAGGCATTTGATCTTCCAGTGCATCAAGAGACCACCGAAAAATTCCGGGCATAGAAGAAATCTCTTTTGATCCTGAATTATCGCTTGATACGAAAACCGGAAAAATCAAATCGTGAACAGAAAGGGAATTTTCGGAAATCATGTCTCGAAGAATTTTATTTTCTCTTAGACGGCGTGGGCGATTAACAAAGTCGAAAGACATGTTTGGGTGTAGTTTTAAGTTATGTTCGACAAGCGGACAAATTATGAAAAGATTGGGAATNNATTATGTGAAAATTCTTTCACGAAGTCCACCATAAGTATTTATCAGTTTAGAAATGGGAATTGAAACAGTAATCGCTTTTGTACTCCTCTTTTCCGCTTTGTTATCTTTTATTTTGGAGAAGGTGAGTTTGGATGTTACGGCACTTTGCCTTCTCGCCATAATACTTACCATTTCCAGTGTAGGCATTTTAGAGAATTGGCCATCTCCAAAGGAAGTATTGTATATATTTACCAATGAAGCACCCTTGACCATTGCTGCGATGTTCGTAATCAGCTCTTCACTAAATAAAAGTCGGGTTTTGGAGAGCGTATCTCAATATTTAGAAAAATTTTGTGAATTGGGTTACCGAAAATTCATGCTGATTCTGTTATGTCTTGTTGCTATCGTTTCGGCATTTATAAACAACACTCCAGTCGTAGTTGTTTTGTTACCGGTGGTTATGGCACTTTCAAAATCTTTGGGTATTTCTGCTTCGAAAATGCTAATACCCGTTTCTTATGCATCTATCTTTGGCGGTTGTTGTACTTTAATGGGAACAAGCACGAATATTTTAGCAAGCGGTATCATGGGTTCTAACCCGTTCTATCCAGAGATGAATTCTCTCAGCATGTTTGAACTTTCGAAAATAGGCCTTCCTCTTCTTTTTATTTCACTTCTTTTAATGGTACTTTTTGGAAGAAAATTACTTCCTGAAAGAGAGGCCTTGAGCAGCATAATTTCAGAAATAGACAGAAAAGAATTTTTAACTGAAGCAAGAATTTCAAGGGGATCAAGGATAGTCGGTAAAACCATAAAAGAGTCTAAAATAAAGGAAATTCAGGGTGCTCGTTTGATAGATGTGTTAAGAGAAAAAAAATCGATTTTTCACAGGACATCCGAATTAATATTCGAGCCTGGAGATAGAATCATTCTTTCTTGCAAACCAGAGGGTATTGTCGAGGCAAATGAAATTGAAGGGCTTGACTTGTTTAATCCAGAAGGAATGGGAATAGAACATATTTCTTCCAACCAAAGTATAATGGTGGAAGCAGTGGTAAGGCCCTCCTCTTCGATGCTTCATAAAACACTACAAGAGGTAAACTTTAGATCCCGATTCAATCTAGCGATTTTAGCCATTCATCGGAAGGGAAAGAATATCTATAAACAAAGAGCAGAAATACGCTTACAGAGTAGTGACACCCTTTTAATATTAGGTACGCAGAATTCGATTAATGAACTTAGGAATGAAGATGAATTGATTCTCTTGGACAAACCAGTGGTATCCTTAGAAAATAGAAAAAACAAAGCTCCTCTGGTAATAGCGGTTTTATTTTCCGTGGTGGTGCTTGCCAGTTTTGGAATTTTGCCAATTTCTGCAGCGGCAATCAGCGGTGTGGCTCTCTTATTAGTAACAAAATGTATCAAACCAACGGAGGCTTATCGTTCGGTTGAATGGAATATTTTAATTCTTATTTATGGAATGCTAGCTCTTGGTGTAACTCTTAGAAAAACAGAGGCTTCCACCATGATCGCTTCTTTTGTCGAACAAATTTCAATTCATGCGTTTGAGCCGGATTTCAAAATTATAGGGGTTTTGATCNTAATATATTTTGTAACTTCTTTCTTAACGGAGGTTTTGTCAAACAATGCAACNATTGTGATAATGGCNCCAATTTCTCTTGAAATAGCACAGCAACTAGAAATGGGGGCAACTGATGCAAGAGCATATGTTTTAACCGCTTGTATCGCTGCATCAGCGAGCTTTTTAACACCTATTGGATACCAGACGAATACATTTGTTTACTCCGTAGGCGGATATCGTTTCTCTGATTTCATGAAAGTAGGCCTTGTTTTCAACCTAGTTTATTTTGTTGGAACCGTATTTTTGGTATCTTGGTATTGGGGGTGGTTTTAATAAGATAATGATAATTAAAATTAATATACTAAAAGCCTAATTAAGCCCAAATTAATATTTCTTACAGACCAAAAATTTTCCTTCCTAGGGGAGGGTGACATAGAAATCCCAAGTTTTAGGGATAAAGTTATTAACATGATGATGTTCCAAACTTGATTTTCTTTAATTAAAATTAAGTAAAAACATAATATAAGCAAATTATATTATCCCTTAAATATCTTTTTTACATGGGCTTATGTAAAACTTTGCTCAACACTCTTCTGTAAGCATCGGGTCGGTACAGGTGTTCATTATAAAGTTATCAACTTGAATAGCACCTTGACGCAGTAGTGCTAGAAATGCAAAATATATTCAATATTTGTATGAAGAAATTTTCTAAACCTTTAAGCTTTCGCTTCCTAAATTAAGATTAGCTAAGCTTATATTAAACTCGTTTAAGTACTAAAAATTTTTATGTCAGAAGAAAAAGAATCCGCAAACGACAACAACTACGACGCTTCCAAGATCCAAAAGCTCGAGGGATTAGAAGGAGTTCGAAAAAGGCCAGATATGTATATTGGTGATACCAATGAACGTGGCCTGCACCATTGCGTTTTTGAAATAGTGGATAATTCTATTGATGAAGCCCTTGCGGGTTACTGTTCTGAAATAACGGTACATCTTCACGGAGATGGTTCTTGTTCGGTTCAAGATAATGGAAGAGGTATTCCAGTAGATATGCACCCGAAGCATCAAATGCCGGCCTTGGAGCTGGTCCTTACAAACCTGCACGCAGGTGGAAAATTTGGGAAAGGTGCTTATCAGGTATCAGGTGGGCTGCATGGAGTTGGTGCAAAATGTGTAAATGCGGTTTCAGAATGGTTTATTGCAGAGGTAAAAAAAGAAGGAAAAGTCCACCAAATGGAGTTCTCCAGAGGCAAGACAACCGAAAAACTTCGAATTGTCGGTGATTGTAAATCATCGGGTACTAAAATTACTTTTTTACCAGACGAACAGATATTTACCGAAACGCGTGATTTTAAGTTTGATTTGCTTGCGAAGAGACTTCGTGAATTGGCTTTTTTGAACCCGGGGGTTCGAATTCACTTGATTCAAGATGTAGATAGCCGAAAAGAAGAGTTTTTCTTTGAGGATGGAATCAGCGAGTATGTTACTTACTTAAACCAAAATAAGAACTGTTTGATAGATAAGCCAATTTCTTTTTCCGACGAAGCACCGGCAGAAACGGGAGAGGGTAATATCAAACTTGAAGTTGCAATGATATACAACGATTCCTTTTCAGACCAATTGTATGCTTATGCGAATTCAATTCATAATGTTGAGGGTGGAACCCATTTGTCTGGATATAGGACAGCTTTAACAAGGGTAATTAACAATTATGCGAGGGAAAACGACCTCCTTAAGGAAAAAGAGTTATCACTTACGGGAGATGATGTAAGAGAGGGCTTAACCGCAGTTATCTCTGTNAAAGTGCCTGAACCAAGGTTTGAGGGACAAACCAAAACAAAGTTATCTAATCGGGAAGTAGATGGTATTGTCCAAAAAATTGTCGGGAAGAGCCTGAAACACTATTTTGAATTAAATCCTGATGAAGCAAAAATTATAATCACAAAGGTAATCCATGCNGCACGAGCNCGAGAAGCGGCTAGAAAAGCAAGGGAAACCGTGAGAAAAGGAGCACTTTCAGGAGGAGGATTACCGGGAAAACTTGCAGATTGTGCTGAAAAAGATCCCTCCAAAAGTGAAATTTATATTGTGGAGGGAGATTCCGCGGGAGGTTCAGCGAAGCAAGGAAGGGATCGATTAACCCAAGCAATTCTTCCCTTGAGGGGAAAGCTTTTGAATGTGGAAAAAGCCCGATTGGATAAAGTTTTGAATAATGCAGAGATCAGAAGCCTAATCACAGCAGTTGGCACCGGTATTGGAGACCACGAAGGAGATGGGTCATTTGATGCCGATAGAGCGAGGTATCACAAGATTATCATTATGACGGATGCGGATGTTGATGGTGCTCATATAAGGACTTTATTACTTACTTTTATTTTTAGGCAAATGAAAGGGCTTATCGAAAAAGGNTATGTCTATGTTGCTCGTCCACCCCTTTATAAAATTAAGCGAAGAAAGACAGAGCAATATATTCAAGACGATGCTGAGTTAAGCAAGATTCTGATCGACTTGGGTTGCGAAGATATTGCCTTTGAAAGGATTAGTGATGCCAAGCTTTTTACTTCTGAAGAAACCCGTCAATTAACCGATCTTTTTTTAAAAATTGAAACNATTGGTTCTGGGCTTGCAAGGTATGGTTGTACATCTACTCGCTATCTAAAGCAGTATGATGAGGACAGAAAGAAATTACCCCGCTATTTAGCAAGAATTCGCACAGGTAATGAGGAAGAGATTAGATTCTTTTATGACATAGAGGCAAAATCAGGCTTCATGAATGCNCAAAATATTCCTGAAGAAGAANCTANTGATGTAATTTCTAGGCAANTTGAAAATGCAGACGGAATTACCACACAAAGAATATCGATACATGAAATATACGAGTCGTTCGAGCTAGAAAAACTTTTAGGAATGGCAACAGATCTTGGTGCAAATTTAAAATTATTTTCCGGAGGACCAGAAGAAACTGATTTTCGGCTTAATTTCATTAACGACTCAGAAGACAAACACATTTCGATCTCAAGTGTATCTGAATTTCTGGAAAACATTCGAAGGCTTGGACGAAAGGGTCTTCAAATCCAACGATATAAAGGATTGGGAGAAATGAATCCGAAACAATTATATGAAACTACTATGGACCCAGAAACTAGAAGTTTAATACAGGTGGAAATTTCGGATGCGATTGCAGCCGATAATATGTTCACGATGCTCATGGGAGAAGAAGTTGCCCCAAGAAGAGCATTTATTGAGGACAATGCATTAAACGTATCCTTTATTGACGCTTAAAATCATGAACGAAGATAGAAAAGGTTTAATTACAGGAAATATAAGTGAAATCATGCAATCTGCTTACATCGATTATTCGATGTCAGTTATTGTAAGTAGAGCATTGCCAGATGTTAGAGATGGATTCAAGCCTGTACAAAGAAGGGTTCTGTATGCCATGTTGAGGGAGGGGCTGCTTCACAATCGGGCTTACGATAAGTGTGCCGGTGTAGTGGGAGAAGTTTTAAAAAATTATCACCCTCATGGTGATGGCTCAGTATATGATACTTTAGTCAGGATGGCCCAACCTTGGGTAATGAGATATCCTCTGGTTGATGGACAAGGAAATTTTGGTTCGGTAGATGGAGATTCTGCGGCGGCGTACCGGTATACGGAGTGCAAGTTAACCAAAATTTCGGAAGAACTGCTCAAGGATATCGATGAAGATACTGTAGATTTTATCCCAAACTATAAAGAAAGTTCAACAGAGCCTTCAGTATTGCCTTCTGCTCTTCCAACCTTGTTGATGAATGGATCTACCGGAATTGCGGTTGGTATGGCTACTAACATTCCGCCNCATAACTTGGGAGAACTCATTGATGCGGTTTGTGCATTGATCGATAATCCATCGGTTACCATTGATGAAATCATGGAAATTCTTCCTGGTCCAGATTTTCCAACTGGTGGAAGTATCGCTGGAAGATCCGGCATTAATTCCTACATGCACACAGGACGGGGAATTGTTCGCATGCGGGGAAGCATGCTTATTGAAGATTTACCTTCAGGCAGACAACAAATTGTGATTACCGAAATACCTTACAACGCAAACCGAGCTACCTTAGTTACCCGTATAGCAGATCTTGTGAAGGAAAAAATACTCGATGGAGTGAGTGACTTACGAGACGAGTCTACGGAAACCACTCGTATTGTAGTTGAGTTAAAAATGGGTGAAATCGAAAGGGTTACCATGAATAAGCTTTATAAAATGACTGCTTTAGAGAGCAGTTTTGGGGTAATTCTACTCGCATTAGATAAACGTCGTCCCAGACAATTAAACATCAAAGAGACACTCGAGTGCTATGTGGAGCATAGGCGAGAGGTTATTCTAAGAAGAACCAAATTTCGACTTAGAAAAGCAGAAGCAAGGGCTCACATTTTAGAAGGCTATAAAATTGCACTGGATAACCTCGATGATTTTGTGAAGATCATTAGAGCGTCAGCAAATAGGAATGAGGCAAAAGCAAAACTCATTGAAAAATACACGCTTTCGGAAAGACAAGTGAACGCTATTTTAGACCTGCGACTATATCAACTCACAGGAATGGAGAGGGAAAAAATCGATGCGGAGTATTTAGAGTTGATGGAGCAAATAAAAGGCTTCAAGGATATTATCGAAAATGAACATCGCTTGCTTACGGTAATCAAAGATGAGTTAGTGTTATTGAAAAAAGAGTATGCTGACGAACGGAAGACAATCATTACCGAAGCAGAGGGAGATGTCAGAATGGAAGACTTGATTCCCAACGATGGATGCGTAGTTACCATTACGGATACAGGCTTTATAAAACGCACTCAGATTGAGGAATATAGACTACAAAATAGAGGGGGCAAGGGGGTCATCGGAACTGGTCAAAAAAATGAGGACCCTGTCAAAATATTAAAAACTTGCAATGCACATGATACCCTCATGTTCTTTATGAATAATGGAAGGGTCTATGTTCAAAAAGCATACGAGATACCGGAAGGTAGTAGGATATCAAAGGGGCGTAATATTATTAATTTTTTGGACATGCAAAAAGATGAAAGTGTTTCAGCAGTTATTCCCATTGACAGTTTTGAGTCCGATGAATCTCTGGTACTTTGCACACAAAAAGGAGTGGTTAAAAAAACCAAAATTAGTGCATATAAAAACCACAGAAAAGGAGGAATTATTGGAATCAATATTGATGATGGAGATTCAGTCTTACAAGCACTAAGAGCCAATTCTTCAGATCACCTGCTCATTCTTACAAGAAATGGAAAAGGTCTTCGATTCTCTTGTGACCAATTAAGGGACCAAGGAAGAGTGACTCGCGGAGTTCGGGGCATTCGATTAAAAGACCAAGACGAAGTTGTGAATATGCTTACAGTAGAAGAAGAAAAACTTCTCTTAATTGCAGGAAAAAATGGTCTTGGAATCCGGACACGATTTAGTGCCTTTCTTCCGAATGGAGGAAAACCCGCAGATGATTCGATTGATGTAATTCCAAGAAAGCGTGGAGGCCAAGGGGTAACTGCGATGAATACGAATGCGGTTTGTTCTGCCCTTAGTGTTTCCGAAGAAAGTGAAATCTTAATGATCACTTCACGCGGCCAAGCCGTCCGATGTCCTGTATTAAACATCCGGGAAACGAACAGGGGGTCCAAGGGCGTAAAGCTTGTTAATTTAGAGAAAAAGGATGCATTGATAGGTATTTCTGAAGTTATGGAACTTGATGAAGAAAAAAATGTAGAATCTGAGGATTTAATGGAAGATGAAGAGACCACGGAGAGCGTCGAAGTAGCTGACCCAGAATCATCTTTGGAAGATTAAGCAAACGGATATAAAAATTTTTGTAAGTTTACTTTCGTACTCAGCCTTTTTGTCAGTGCATAACAACAAAACGCATCGAACAAGGCATTGTGAAATCCTATTTTTTTTGGATCACAGTAAAGTGCAGCTTTTTCATTAATAGATGTTAAGCCTAAAAAAGTTTCAGTAAGTGTTTTCAAATCATATTTTTTCAAATCAGGGTATAAATTTTTGTAGATTAATTTAGTATCTAACCATGGTTCCCATTTGCCGGAAGGAGAAAAAGATGTGTAGGGCATTTCCCTTTTAATNAGGTTTTTTTCAATGTTTGATTGATGTGATAGGAAAAAATCATACCTATTTTCTAAAAAAGATCTTAAAATCTTCTCTTTACAACCAGAACCAACTGTTATCTCTTTAGCGTCTATGATTTCAAAATTTTTTATTCTGATGTATCCNACTTCTCTAAAGCCATCGTGAAGTGAACCTTCGAAGTCCAAAACTATCCCGTAACCATGCATANAGAAGAAATTTCATTTTTGGAATTTAAGNATTTTACGCAAGCACTGACTTCCAAAGCTTCAGAAATAGCAAATGAAAGTTTTAATGGTTCGTATAAATTTTGGAATAAAGAAGATGGCACATTGGTTACGAGCGTAGATTTGCAAATTGAGCGGTTACTAAGAGAGGAAATATTAAACCAATATCCTGACCATTCCATCCATGGAGAAGAAGAGGAAAATCGCATTGGAACATCACAGTATCGTTGGATTCTTGATCCTATAGACGGCACTATAAATTTTTCTTCAGGGATTCCATTTTATGGCGTCCTGGTTGGGCTTTGTTACAAAGAAAAAATAATTTATGGTTCATACAGGCTTCCTTCGTACAATGATATTTTTTGTGCGGGAGATGGTTCAACTCTTTCAAATATCGGATTTAGCTTAAAAGAGAGATCTGTTCCAGATTGGAAAAGTAGAATCGTGCTGACAACGGATGAATCCAGAATACAAAATTCAAGATTTTCAAACCATTGGAAAGAATTGAAGAATTTAGGGCCCACTGTAAGAACTTGGGGTGATTGCTTTGGATACCATCTACTTATTTCAGGAAATGCGGATGTAATGATCGATTTGTCCTTAAAATTGTGTGATATTGCTCCTATTCTCCCTGTCATAGAATCTGCAGGCTTGAAGGTGATAAAGCTTTCACCAGATAATTTCAGCGATATTATTGTATGCAGGGCTGAGCTCGAAAGGGAATTGTATCCT
Organism: Verrucomicrobia bacterium TMED60; assembly: GCA_002171765.1. The sequence continues at coordinate 47,762 of NHDN01000003.1, read as the reverse complement.
ATCTTTAAAAAATAAAATGGAGCGGGCGAAGGGATTCGAACCCTCGACATCCACCTTGGCAAGGTGGTGCTCTACCAACTGAGCTACGCCCGCAACAAAACAAANATTATGTTTTGAGCTCTTTTTAACTCAAGCAAATTATTTNATAGAATAAAAAGAGCTCATAATCCTTTGACTTGACAAGGAGGGGCGAAAAACTATGATTCTNNNTTTTTCTAAATTAANCCCCATGCCCTCCGCCCATGTAGCTCAGTCGGTAGAGCGCGTCCTTGGTAAGGACGAGGTCGGCGGTTCAAATCCGCTCGTGGGCTCCACCTACAACATAAACAAGTCAAATCAATGGCCAAAGAACAGTTCCAACGCACAAAACCACACGTAAATGTAGGCACCATCGGTCACGTGGACCATGGAAAGACTACTTTAACGACGGCAATTCTACATGCCCAAGCGAAGCAAGGCTTTGCTGAAGTTAAGACATACGCTGATATCGCAAAGGGAGGCACCGTACGTGATGCTTCTAAGATAGTTACAATTGCTGTATCGCATGTCGAGTATGAATCTGCAAATAGNCATTANGCTCATGTTGACTGTCCAGGACACGCTGACTTCGTAAAAAATATGATTACAGGTGCAGCCCAAATGGATGGAGCTATTTTAGTAGTAGACGCCACAACAGGTCCCATGCCTCAAACAAGAGAGCATATCTTGCTTGCTCGTCAAGTAGATGTTCCCAATCTTGTTGTTTTTCTTAATAAATGCGACTTAATGTCTGGGGATGATGAGGAATTGATAGAACTCGTCGACATGGAAATTAGGGATTTGCTCAGCAAATATGAATTTGATGGTGACAATGCTCANATCATTCGTGGCTCCGCAACCAAAGCACTTGAGGACGATGAGGGAGAGCTTGGCCTCGGTGCCATCCAAAAACTTATGGACGCAATTGATGCAGACATTGCCGAGCCTGTAAGAGATGTTGATAAACCCCTTTTGATGTCCGTAGAAGATGTCTTTACCATTACCGGTAGAGGAACAGTTGCAACAGGCCGTATTGAAAGAGGGATTGTAAAAGTAGGCGATGAGATTGAAATTGTTGGTCTTGGAGAATCCCGCACCACAACCTGTACAGGTGTTGAAATGTTTCGAAAGGAACTTGGTGAAGGTCAGGCTGGTGATAATGTCGGCATTCTCCTTCGCGGCATTGAAAAAGCAGACATACAACGTGGACATGTCATTGCGGCACCTGGGAGCATCAAGCCTCACACGAAAGCTAAGGCACAAATTTATGTACTCAATAAAGAAGAAGGAGGNAGACATACCCCTTTCTTTAAAGGATATCGCCCACAATTCTTTTTCGGAACCGCCGATGTTACTGGTAATGTCGAACTTCCAGATGGAGTTGAAATGGTGATGCCTGGCGACAACCTTGCTGTTGAAATTGACCTTCAGAAATCCATTGCCATGGAATCTGGTCAAAGGTTTGCGATCCGAGAAGGAGGCAAAACGATCGGTGCCGGTAATATCTCTGAGATTCTCTAAGCACTACTATTTTTGATTAATTTTAAAGTGCTGGGAGAATAGCTCAACTGGTAGAGCAACGGTCTCCAAAACCGTAGGCTGGGGGTTCGAGTCCCTCTTCTCCCGCCATCGATCTTTCATAANTTGAATCCTTTTGCAAAAATTCGGACCTTTTACAAGGAAACTTTAGCTGAACTAAGTAAGGCTAGNTGGCCTNCNGTTGGGGAACTTCGNGAGTCCACNGTGGTGGTTGTGATTGGAGTCATTATCCTTGGTTTNTTTATTTCAGTNTCTGACTTTTCTCTATCCAATTGGGTTGAGTTGTTTACGAATCTCGTAAAGAGCAGTTAGTTTTAATTTAGAGCCACNTTACCCTATGAGTTTAGATATGAAATGGTATGCGTTACAATGTCTNTCNAATCACGAAGACAAAGTTAANCGTTATCTNGTNAAATANAAAGAGGATGATGAAGAGTTTTGCAGTAGCCTAAAAGAAATTCTTGTACCGATAGAAACCGTTTCAGAGGTCAAGAATGGTAAAAAAAAGCAACGNGATCGTAAGTTTTANCCAGGATATGTTTTTGTTGAGATGAACCTTTTNGACGAAAATGGAAATCTNAAAAAAGGTCCTTGGTATAAAATTAAGGAAACTGATGGGGTGATTAACTTTATTGGAAAAGAAAACCCNACTCCTTTAGCGGAAGACGAAATCGGNAGGATTTTGAGNCAGGTNGATGAAGCANTTGGAAAGGAAGTGCCCAAAGTCAAGTTNGNNANAGGAGAAGTGGTTAAAATATTAGATGGTCCCTTCTTAAACCTAACCGGTGAAATAGAAGAAATAGATGCCGAAAAAGGTACTCTCAAAGTTTCAGTNTCTATCTTTGGTAGATTTACTCCAGTNGAGCTAGAATTCTGGCAAGTAGAAAAAGCAGAAGAGGAATAAACAGGAAAACAAAATGGCAAAAAAAGCAGTCGGACAAATCAAACTTCAATTACCTGCCGGTGCNGCGAATCCNGCCCCTCCAGTAGGCCCTGCNCTAGGNGCNCAAGGTGTTAANATCATGGGTTTNTGTAAAGAATTCAATGCCAANACAAAAGATCAATCNGGNCTGATTCTTCCTGTGGTTATCACCGTTTATGCGGATCGTTCGTTTAGCTTTATTCTAAAATCNCCTCCTGCNGCTGTATTANTNAAAAAAGCGGCGGGTCTTGCTAAAGGNTCNGGAGTNCCCAACCGTGATAANGTCGGAACGGTTACTCGCGACCAAGTTCTTGAAATTGTAAANACAAAACAAAANGATTTAAATGCCACNGATGCCGATGCTGCCTGCCGNATTATTGAAGGNACNGCAAGAAGTATGGGTATTGANGTNAAAAACTAGANTNNTNCTTATNATTATGATNGCTAGAAGTAAAAGATATAAAAATTCATNCAACNATGATNTGGCNGAGGTTGAATTGCCTCANGCANTTGAAAGATTATCTNCTTTTGAGAAAGTAAAATTTGACGAAACNGTTGAGATTTCAATGTCCNTAGGNGTNGACCCCAAACAAAGTGCACAAGCTGTTCGTGGCGTGGTTAATNTGCCTCACGGAAGTGGNAAAGAAATCAAAGTGCTTGTTTTTACAGAAAATGCNGAAGAAGCCAANGAGTTTGGAGCTGACTACGCAGGTTTAGANGANTTNATTTCCAAAGTGAAAGATGGTTGGATGGACTTTGATGTNGCNCTTTCCACCACATCNGCNATGAAATCTGTTAGGTCAATCGCTCGTGTACTTGGACCAAGAGGNCTNATGCCAACACCCAAAGCGGGTACGGTAACNGATGATATAAAAAGTGGNATCAANGAGGTAAAAGCAGGTAGAGTTGAATTTAAAATGGACAAAACAGGAGCAATCGCNGTGGTNATCGGCAAACGTTCTTTTNCNCCAGAACAACTTCAANAAAATGCAGAAACTGCAATTGAAGCAATTTCNTCTTCACGCCCCAATGGATTTAAGGGTAAATTCATTAAATCGATGCATGTNAGCAGTACCATGTCCCCAAGCGTAAGAATNGCATTCACGCCTGCACAATAATTTGTTTATGAGACCAGAAAANAAATTCCTNGTACAAGAAGCNACCGANTACCTNAATCGCTCTGACTTCTTCTTTCTAACCGATTACAAAGGCATTGACGCTGAAGAAACNACTGAANTAAGNCAACTTNTGTCTGAGAGAGGTGCAGAGTTTCATGTNGTTAAAAATTCCTCTNTAAGGCTNGCAACAAAAGAGAANGAAATGGATGCTTTTGAAGAGTACCTNACGGGTCATACTGCGATTGTTTTTGGNGGNGANGANGCATCNAGTGTGGCAAAAGTNCTNGGNGAATATTTTAAAAAATCGGATAAAGTNTCNGTNAAAGCNGGTGCTTTAGGGGATAGAGTNTTNACAGCNGNNGAAGTTAAACAACTAGCTAAGTTGCCTGGCCTTGAAAGCCTTCGTGCTCATTTNCTTTCTCTCCTTAACACTTCTGCTTCTCAGTTACTAAGTGTTATGTCTGCCCCCGCAAGAGGTTTTGTTACTGTTTTAAAAGCGAAAGCAGATCAAAATTAATTTTCAATTTCGGACTAGTCCGTTTAACCCAAAATAATAACCACCAACCTAGAAGAAATTAGGGGTAANACCCTTAAACANCCAATAGGTACTAATCATATTCAGGCAAGGAGGTAATATAATAAAATGTCAGAAATAACAAAAGACCAAGTAGTTGATTGGCTTAGCGGCCAATCAGTAATAGAGATCGCAGATCTTGTGAAAGATCTCGAAGAAAAATGGGGCGTCAGTGCCGCAGCTCCGGCAGCGGTTGCAGTGGCAGCACCAGCAGGAGGAGCTGATGGCGGCGAATCCGGAGGAGAAGAAAAGACAGAGTTCGATGTAATTCTAANTGAATTTGGCGGCAATAAAATTGCTGTTATTAAAGAAGTTAGAGCAATCACTGGATTAGGTCTAAAGGAAGCGAAAGAACTTGTAGAAAGTGCTCCTAAACCAGTTAAAGAAGCTGTGTCAAAAGACGAAGCAGAAGAAATACTTAAAAAGCTTGAAGCATCTGGTGCTAAAGCAGAAATCAAGTAATGCCCGCCTTTTTCAATTTGTAATTCTTTTTTAAGCCGTATGGTTGCATGCAACCTGCGGCTTTTTCCATTTTTTTATTTCCAACCCGCACGATCGTTATGGATTCCACTCAAAGACTAAACTTCGGAAAACTACAAGAAGTTATCGACCCGCCCAATTTGATTCAAAATCAGGTTGATTCCTTCCACGAATTTCTTCAAAGGGATGTACCTTCCAGTCACAGAAAGCAGGGAGGGTTGGAAGCTGTATTCAGAGAAGTTTTTCCCATCATCAGTTATGATGAGAAGTCGCGCTTGGAATATGTGAGCTATTCGATGGGTGAATCCAAACTGTCCGAAATGGATTGCATTGACCAGAACTGTACCTATGCCGCACCCTTGCAGGTCAAATTACGCCTCAAGTTGGAACTAGAGGGACAAAGCAAGCCCTTCTACAGTGAAGAAGAAATTTTCATGGGTGAGTTACCCATTGTTACTGAAAGAGGTTCATTCATTATCAATGGTGCCGAAAGAGTGGTCGTAAGCCAACTGCACAGATCACCTGGTGTAAGTTTTGAAGAGTCTGTCCACACTAGTGGAAAAACACTTTATGGGTTTCGAATTATTCCGGATCGTGGGACTTGGATCGAAGCTCAATTCGATCAACACGATTTGTTGTATGTTTATTTGGACCGTCGTAGAAGGCGTCGCAAGTTTCTGATCACAACTTTTCTTCGGGCATTGCTCGATGGGGAGCNTGAAAAAGATAAGGACTCCGATCAAAAAATTATAGAATTATTTTATGATATCGAGAATCTTTCTATCGAAGATCTTCTCAAAAAAGATAATGTATCAAATTTTGTTCTGGTCGAACCCATGTTCGATCGTACCAAAGGTCAAGTTCTTGCAAAAGCTTTCGAACCATTAACCAAGACGTACTTAAGAGCATTCCAGAAAGCAGGAGAATCAAGCTTGCGAGCTATAGATACCTCCGTTGACGATGGTGCAATTATTCGTTGTCTCAAAAAAGACACCACCAAAAATAAGGAAGAAGCACTTAAGGAAATTTATAAAAAACTCAGGCCGGGAGAACCGCCAGAAAAAGCAAATGCTGAAGCTTTGATCAAACGTCTCTTCCTGGATCCCAAGAGATACGATTTAGCAAAAGTGGGACGTCATATGCTTAATCTGAAGTTAGGCCAAGAAACTCCGCTTGATGTTCGGGTAACAACGGTTGAGGATTTGGTAGCAGCTACCCGCAAGCTTACGGATTTAAAAAGAGGAAAAAGCAACGAAGAAAAAGCAAAACAAGACGCTGGGTCGATATTCGATATGGGAATAGACGATATCGATCACCTTGGGAACCGAAGGGTTCGTACGGTTGGAGAACTTTTGGCAAATGTTTGTAGGAGTGGTTTGGCCAGAACGGAGAGAGTTGTCCGCGAACGTATGACTCTTTACGATCAAGGCGTAGAGTCTTTGACACCAGGCAAACTCATTAATCCTAAGGCATTAACAACAGTAGTTCGTGACTTTTTTGCAAGGAGTCAGCTCAGTCAATTTAAAGACCAAATCAATCCCCTTGCAGAAATGACTCACAAGCGTCGCCTTTCCGCCCTAGGACCCGGAGGTCTTAATAGGGAGAGAGCCGGCTTCGAAGTTAGAGATGTTCATCCAACTCACTATGGGCGGATTTGTCCGATTGAGACACCGGAGGGACCGAATATTGGATTGATCAATACCCTCTCTACTTATGCAAAAATTGACGAATTTGGATTTCTACAATCTCCCTACCACCCAGTAAATAAAGGCGTTGTTGATAAAAATCCTAAGAATGTTAAATACTTAAATGCGTTTGAAGAAGAAAGATTTCGTATTGCCCAGGCAAATACTGAAATTGAAAAATCGAGTAGCAAACTCACAGGTCGGGTTACCTGTCGGTACCGAGACCAAGTNGGTGAATATGATCCAGTAGATGTTGATTACATGGATGTTTCTCCTAAGCAGGTGGTTTCAGTNGCCGCAGGACTCATCCCTTTTATCGAACATGATGACGCCAATCGGGCACTCATGGGAGCAAACATGCAAAGGCAAGCCGTTCCCCTACTTCANTCTGAATCTCCACTTGTTGGAACTGGAATTGAAAAGAAGGTAGCAGAGGATTCGAAAACTGTGAGTGTTTCCGAATCAGAAGGAATTGTCGCCCTTGCAGATGGTAAGAGAATTGTGGTTTCAGATGATGGAACACTTCCGCCAAGGTTTTATAAAGAACCAAGAAGCGATCATAAAAAAGGGATTTATTGTTATGATTTGCGGAAATTCCTTCGTTCTAATGCGGGCACTTGCTTTAATCAAAAGCCCATTGTTAGAAAAGGTGACAAAGTTAAGGTTGGGCAAGCGATTGCTGATGGAGCTTGTACTGATCAAGGAGAATTGGCGATTGGGCGTAATATCCTTGTAGCTTTCATGCCTTGGAAAGGATATAATTTTGAGGATGCGATCTTGATCTCAGAAAAAATCGTAAAAGATGATATTTATACTTCCATTCATATTGAAGAATTCGAAGTTACTGCACGAGATACAAAATTAGGTCCAGAAGAAATAACTCGAGACATTCCGAACGCAGGGGAAGAAGCTCTTAGGAATTTAGACCATCTTGGTGTAGTAAGAATCGGTGCGGAAGTTAAACCTAGTGATATCCTTGTAGGCAAAATTACACCTAAAAGTGAGACAGACTTAGCTCCAGAAGAAAAACTTCTGCGGGCTATATTTGGTGAGAAAGCCGCGGATGTAAAAGACAGCTCTCTTAAAGTTCCTTCCGGTACTCAAGGTATTGTCATGGATATTAAGATTTCTAGCAGAACGGATGCGGAAAGAGAAAAACTTTCCCCCTCTGATTTNCGCAGACAAATGAAGCAAATTAAGGAAGATTTTCGAACTCAAACCGAAGACTTAAGAGCNCAACTTACAGAATCACTNTCNAACATTCTNCTCGGGGAAAAGATCCCTCTGAATGTTACGAATTCTGAGACTGGTGACATCATCATTCCCTCTAACAGAAAAATTACCAAGACTCTTCTCCGAAGATTGGCATCGGTACATCGATTCATCGAGATTCCACCATCGCCGGTGCGTATTAAAGTTTTCGAAATAATAGAGAGCTACGAATCAAAATTTTCTGATTTGGAAGATGACTGNAATCGAAANATTGANGCCATCGAACAGGGAGATCCCATCGATCAGGGTGCAATCAAAAATGTAAGGGTATTTGTTGCAAAGAAGCAAAAGATGCGAGTTGGAGATAAAATGGCAGGTAGACACGGAAATAAAGGAGTGGTTGCCAAAATTGTTGCCGAAGAAGATATGCCTTTTCTTCCAGATGGAACCCCAATTCAAATNTGCCTTAATCCCCTTGGAGTTCCAAGTCGAATGAATGTTGGGCAGGTTCTTGAAACTCATTTAGGTTGGGCNTGTAACAAGCTAGGATTAAAGGTTGCAACCCCGATTTTTGACGGAATTCCAGAGTCTCGNATTCAGGAATATCTCAAAGAAGCAGAGCTTCCGGATACTGGAAAAACAGTNCTTTATGATGGTTGTACTGGTGAGGCTTTTTACCAAAAGATTGTTGTGGGCTACATGTACATGCTCAAGTTGAACCATTTGGTTTCCAGTAAAATTCATGCCCGNGCNGTTGGACCTTANAGTTTGATTACCCAACAACCATTGGGCGGGAAAGCTCAATATGGAGGACAGAGGTTTGGAGAGATGGAGGTATGGGCTCTNGAAGCGTANGGAGCNGCTTACACCTTACAGGAAATTCTTACAGTCAAGTCNGACGATGTAGCTGGCAGGACTAAGATCTATGAATCTCTAGTTAAAGGGGATAATTCTCTGCAGGCGGGAACGCCTCAGTCTTTTAATGTTTTGATGAAAGAAATGCAAAGCCTCTGCCTTGATATTCGNGTCAGGGGAGAAGATGCACTCTAATCACAAACACATTTCTAAAATTTAAAAAACCAAATAAGGAANTATAGATGAGTATTGAAGCAGTAAGCGAAGCGTTAGGTGTAGAAGTTGGACCCATGGATCGGGTATCCATAACCGTGGCGTCGCCAGATGTCATTCGNTCTTGGTCAAAAGGAGAAGTAAAGAATCCTGAGACCATAAATTATCGTACTTTTAAACCCGAGCCTGGAGGGTTGTTTTGTCAGAAGATATTTGGACCAGTACGCGACTATGAATGTGCATGCGGAAAATACAAACGTATTAAATATAAGGGTGTGGTTTGTGACCGTTGTGGAGTAGAAGTCACAGTTTCCCGAGTTCGTAGAGATCGTATGGGNCATATCGAACTTGCAGTGCCTGTATCTCATATTTGGTTTCTGAAAAGTATGCCNTCACGCTTAGGACTGCTTTTAAATATGACCGCAAAAAGTTTAGAACGTGTNCTTTATTATGAGCAATATATGGTAACGGATCCAGGTAATACCCCGCTCGAAGAAAAACAATTACTATCCGATAAGGAGTACAGGGAAGCACAAGACGAATTCGGAGACGAATTTGAAGCGAAAATGGGGGCTGAAGCAGTTCGTGATGTTTTAGGACGAATTGAACTCGAAGATGAACTCGAAGATTTGTACGAACAAATGCATGAGACNAAGTCTAAGCAAATAAAGAAAAAATTAGCTAGTCGACTCAAAGTAACCCAAGGATTTATCAANTCNGGAGCTTCTCCGGAATGGATGATTTTAGATTCCATTCCAGTTATCCCACCCGATCTTCGCCCTCTTGTCCCGCTGGAAGGTGGACGTTTTGCCACAAGTGATTTAAATGANCTTTATCGAAGGGTAATCAATCGAAATAATNGGTTAAAAAACCTACTGCAGCTNAAAACCCCGGATGTTATNATTCATAACGAAAAGCGGATGCTACAAGAAGCGGTAGATGCTCTNTTTGATAACGGAAGACATGGTAGGGCAATTACAGGTTCTGGGAATCGTGCACTTAAGTCCCTCAGTGATATGCTCAAGGGNAAGCAAGGGCGTTTTCGCCAAAATTTATTAGGGAAACGGGTCGACTATTCTGGTCGTTCTGTGATTGTCATCGGTCCAGAACTTAAACTGCATCAATGTGGTCTTCCCAAAAAAATGGCACTCATTTTATTTGAGCCATTCATTATTAGAAGACTTAAAGAGTTAGGCTTTGTTCATACGGTTCGAGGTGCCCGCAAAATGATCGAAAGCCGCTCTCCCGAAGTTTGGGATATACTGGAAGAAGTTACCAAAGGACANCCTGTACTCTTAAATAGAGCACCCACCCTTCACCGTCTTTCTATCCAAGCCTTTGAACCCGTATTGATAGAAGGAAATGCGATTCGGGTACACCCGCTTGTCTGTACCCCTTACAATGCTGATTTTGATGGGGACCAAATGGCAGTTCATGTACCACTTTCAGTAGAAGCGATCATGGAAGCAAAGTTGTTAATGATGGCAACCCACAACATCTTTTCTCCTTCAAGCGGTAAGCCGATTCTTACACCATCNCAAGATATTGTACTTGGCTCTTACTTCCTAACGATGGATCCGAAGGGAGAAATGCCTGAAGAGAATAAAAGACTGCCGCTAATAGCATCGCTGGAAGAAGCACTCAGTGCTATGCAAGAAGGAGTTCTGAACCTACACGATTGGATNGATCTTGCAAATCCAGACAAAGGAAAAGATACCCAATTTGGTCTGNCAAAAAANTCAGTGATTCGTACCACGGTTGGCCGCGTTCTTTTCAATACGATCTGGCCACCAGAACTTGGCTTTTTCAATGCACCAGCTCTCAAGGGTGACCTTGGAAACTTGATTCTTGAAACATTCAGACTTCTCGGAAAGTCGGAAACCATTGAATCTTTAGACCGCTTAAAGGAAATGGGCTTTGATATGGCAACGAAGGCGGGCATTTCCATTGGTATTTTCGATATGATCATACCTCCAGAGAAGCAACAAAGGATTGAGATTGCACGGAAGGAAATTGATAAAATTGAAGATCAATTTCGTAAAGGTATAATTACGCGGGGTGAAAGACATAATAAAATAATCGATGTCTGGACAACCGCAACGGATGATATCGCTAAAGAAGTATTTAATTGCTTAAATGATAATCTTGGTAAAGACACCATTAATCCAGTTTATCTGATGATGGACTCAGGAGCTCGGGGAAATCGTCAGCAAGTTAGGCAACTTTGTGGAATGCGAGGACTTATGGCAAAGCCATCGGGAGAGATTATAGAGCAACCGATTTTGGCTTCATTTCGTGAAGGATTGTCTGTCTTGGAATATTTCATGTCTACTCACGGTGCTCGTAAAGGGCTTGCAGACACCGCACTCAAAACTGCTGATGCTGGCTATCTTACCCGAAAACTGTGTGATGTCGCCATGGATTGTATCATTACCTGTGAAGACGATGGTCGGAGAGATGGTGTNGTTAAAAAGGCTATCATGGAGGGTGACAACGAAGTTGTACCNCTTCGGGATAGAATTATTGGACGCTATGCATCTGAAGATATTTTTAATCCTTCGAACCCAACTGAAATAGTAATTGCAGGGGGTTCTTTAATCACGGAGGAAATCGCAATTGAATTGGATGCTATGGGAATTACTCGAATCAGAGTAATGTCTCCCCTATCAAGTCGGATTAAAAACGGCCTTACTGCCTTTGAATATGGTATTGATCCATCCACAAACAGTTTGGTTAAGGAAGGTTCTTCTGTTGGAATTATAGCTGCCCAGTCAATTGGNGAACCTGGTACTCAGTTGACAATGNGAACTTTCCATATTGGAGGAATCGCAAGTGCAGGTCGTGAAGATCCNGTGATTAATGTTCGTAAACGAGGCAAGCTCAGCTTTAAAGGNCTCCGACTGGTTACGCTTGCGAACGAACAACAGGTTACNTTGAACAAAACTGGTTCGATTCAGGTTGTTGACCAAGATGAGCGAATTATCGACGATTACCCCATCCCAGCCGGNGCACTTCTTCACTTTAAGGATGGAGATGATGTTGAAGAAGANGCACTTCTTGCTCAGTGGGATCCGTATAATATTCCGATCCTATCTGAAAAGAANGGAGTTATATCTTTTGAAGATATGTTGCCAGGTGTGACCACAAAAGTGGATNGAGATGCAACTGGNGGAAGATCGATGGTTGTTATTGAACATAAGGAAGATTTAAATCCTCAGATNATTGTTAGGGATACATCCGGCAATCCTCTGGCTACTTATTCTGTACCTACCGGGGCACAAGTTGCGGTTGACGAGGGNACGAAAATCGACGCNGGTTCCATCATTGCAAAAACNCCGCGTCAAGCATCTAAAACTCAGGACATCACTGGAGGATTACCTCGTGTTGCNGAACTTTTTGAAGCTCGAAGACCCAAGGAAGGTAATGTTGGNCAAATGGCTAAAATAGATGGGATCGTTTCGGAAGCCGGAACTTTAAGGTCGAAAAAACGTCTTTTAGTAACGAACGAAGAGTCAGGTCAAGTAGAGGAACATTTGATTCCCCACGGNAAGCATGTNNTGGTACAACCTGGAGACTTCGCCCAAAAAGGACAACTTATAACAGAGGGTGCCAAAGATCCTCATGAAATCCTTGAGATTTTAGGGCCGTCAGCAGTTCAGGAGTACTTGATAGAGGAGATTCAAAAGGTTTATCGNCTGCAAGGAGTAACCATTAACGATAAGCACTTAGAAGTGATTATTTCTAGGATGCTATTTAAGATTAGAATTACGGATCCTGGAGATGCTGACTTTTTCTGGGGAGACCAAGTGGATCGTTTTGCATTTATGGATGCAAATGAAGAAATTTCTGAAAAAGGAGGAAAACCCGCAGAAGGAGAGCCTATTCTCTTAGGAATCACGAAAGCTTCTTTAGAAACCGACAGTTTCATTTCGGCTGCTTCTTTTCAAGAAACCACTCGAGTTCTTACTAATGCAGCAACGCTTGGTAAGGTTGATGAGCTTAAGGGTTTTAAGGAGAATGTGATTATGGGGCATTTGATACCTGCGGGTACTGGATTACCCAAGTGGAGAAGATTGAAAATCGACACTTTAGGAACAAACCCCGTAGAAAGTGCTGCATCTCAGTAAGATTNTTACAAAAAATATTCTTGAGATATTATAAAATTATGTTACAACAGATCGCTTTACNNAANTTTTCTACNCCATGCCCACTATAAATCAGCTAGTTCGTAAAGGTAGGCGCTTGCANAAAACCAAAACCAAGTCGCCTGCTCTTAAAGCCTGCCCATTTCGCAGAGGTGTCTGCGTGCAAGTAACCACNCGGACTCCTAAGAAGCCGAATTCAGCNATCCGTAAAGTTGCGAAGGTTAGACTTACGACTGGGCATGAAGTTATCGCTTATATTCCGGATGAAGGTCATAATTTGCAAGAACACAGCATCGTTTTACTTAGGGGTGGTCGTGTGAAAGACTTGAATGGAGTTCGCTATCACATTGTAAGGGGTACACTTGACTGCCAAGGTGTCGAAAAAAGAAGGCGAAGTCGCTCCAAGTATGGGGTTAAAAAACCTAAAAGCTGATCGTTATGTCACGTAGGAGACAAGCAACTAAACGACCGATTCTTCCGGATCCTTTACACGGTAGTCCACTTATCGGTTCACTTATTAATTCGGTCATGTTCAGCGGAAAGAAGTCTGTTGCTCAAAGAATCGTTTATGGTGCAATCGAACGTATGGCCGAGAAACTTGGTAAAGGTAATCCTGTTGAACTCGTACTAGGTGCACTTGAAAACATTCGGCCAAAAATTGAGGTTAAAAGCCGTCGCGTCGGAGGAGCAACTTACCAAGTACCTATCGAAGTTCCATTTGAGCGCCAACAAAGTTTAGCCTTTCGTTGGGTAGTTAACGCTGCATCGTCACGCAAGGGAATTTCTATGGCCGAATCACTGGCTACTGAACTTACGGATGCTTACAATAATACAGGATCGGTTGTCAAAAAAAGGGAAGAGACTCATAAGATGGCCCAAGCTAACCGGGCGTTTGCTCACCTACGTTGGTAATTTTAAAAAGTTTTATTTGATGAGCACCAACGCCGAATTTTCACCTGCTAATGCATCCGATCGTCCTGCGGTTCTTGAACATACAAGAAATATTGGAATTGCAGCCCACATTGATGCTGGTAAAACCACTTGCACAGAACGCGTTCTGTTTTACTCTGGAGTAGTTCATAAAATTGGTGAGGTTCATGAAGGCAGTGCTACCACGGATTGGATGGAGCAAGAACGTGAACGTGGAATTACTATAACATCAGCGGCTATTTCCTGTGGTTGGACAACATCAGAGGGCCCCAACGCTGGCATCCCTCACCGAATCAATATCATTGATACCCCAGGCCATGTTGATTTTACCGCTGAGGTAGAACGTTCCCTTCGGGTTTTAGACGGAGCTGTNGCTGTGTTTACTTCGGTAGAAGGGGTTCAGCCTCAATCTGAAACGGTTTGGCGACAAATGGACAAATACAGCGTACCCAGACTTGCTTTCATCAATAAGATGGACAGGATGGGTTCTGATTTTCTTGCTGCTGTTGGTACCATGAGAGATAAACTCGGGGCGAATGCACATCCCTTGTTTTTNGCTATNGGTGCAGAGGAAAACTTTAAAGGTNTNGTGGACTTAGTAAAGCAAGTCGCTTACATTTATGACGAATCTGATGCATCTGGTGTTCGTTTTAATACCGAAGAAATCCCAGCCGATCTNGTAGAACAAGCTGCAGAATATAGAGAATCCTTACTCGAAGCCATTTCTGACTTTGATGATGATATAGCTAATAAATTTTTAGAAGGAGAAGAGTTAACAGAGGACGAAATTAAACTTGGTATTCGAAATGCCACGCTTTCTTTAAAATTTGTCGGGGTTATCCCAGGTAGTGCTTTTAAAAACAAAGGTGTACANATGTTGATGGATGCAGTTGTTGATTACCTCCCCTGCCCTCTTGANCTGCCTCCTATGAAAGGGCAAGATTCNGACGAAAATGAAGTTGAGGTATCACCTGATGACTCTGCAAAAGTTGCNGGTTTGGCATTTAAGTTGATGACCGATCCGTATGTTGGAAAGCTCGTTTTTTACAGAGTCTATCAAGGTACACTAAAGAAAGGTACTGCTTTATACAACCCGCGTACTCGGAAAAGTGAACGTGTATCACGACTGATGGTAATGAAGGCCGACACTCGCGAAGANATCGAAGTAGCACATTCAGGCGACATTTGTGCACTGATTGGTGTTAAGGATGTAGCAACTGGTGATACATTAGCAGTTAAAGACCTTGATATCCGCTTAGAACCCCCCAGTTTTCCGGAGCCAGTTATTTCTATGTCCATTGAGCCTGCTACCAAGGCGGATCAAGAAAAAATGTCCTTAGGTCTCCAGCGTCTCGCAGAAGAGGATCCTACTTTTGGTTTATCGACAAACGAAGAAACAGGACAAACTATCATCGCAGGAATGGGTGAACTTCATCTGGAAATTATACGCGACCGGTTATTTCGTGAATTCAAAGTTGAGGCCAATGCCGGGAAGCCCCAAATAGCCTATCGCGAGACCATGCTCTCTTCATCAGAAGGCGTCGGAAAGTTTATTCGTCAGTCTGGTGGNCGTGGTCAATTTGGCCATGCTATTATTCAATTGGANCCCCTTGAAAAAGGAAAAGGCGTAGAATTAGAAAATAAAATCGTAGGTGGTTCTATTCCGAAAGAATTTATTAAACCGACCTTTGATGGTATTAAGGAAGCGGCACTAGGCGGAGTTGTTGCTGGCTACCCTGTTATTGATTTTAAAGTAACCTTAGTAGATGGCTCTTTTCATGATGTTGATTCATCAGAGATGGCTTTCAAGATGGCGGGAATTTTTGCATTTAAGGATGCCATGCAAAAGGCATCGCCTATTTTATTAGAACCAATCATGAAGGTTGAAGTTTCAACACCCGATGAGTATCAAGGAGAGTTGATGGGCGATCTTAATCGACGTCGTGGGCAAATCCAAGGAATGGAGACCCGTGGAAAAGTTTGCGTTTTAGAAGCTTTTGTTCCCCTTGAGAATATGTTCGGTTACTCAACCGATATGAGGTCTTTATCTTCAGGTCGTGCCGATTATTCCATGACACCTTCGCACTTCGAACAAGTCCCCCAAAGCCTAGTAAAGGAAATAGTAGAAACATCTTCACGCGAACCCGCGAGAACNTAAATAATTATGAATGGACAACGCATACGCATAAAGCTTCGAGGTTTTGACTATCGGGTGATCGATCAATCNGCTTCCGATATTGTTGATACTGCTAAACGGACTGGAGCACGAGTAGCGGGGCCTATTCCAATGCCTACCCGTATCGAAAGATACACGGTGAATCGATCTCCTCATGTGGACAAGAAATCAATGGATCAATTTGAACTCAGAACGCACAAAAGGCTTATCGATATAATTGAGCCAACCGTACAAACTGTGGATGAACTTAAAAAACTAAATCTACCTGCTGGGGTAGAGATTAACATTAACGTATAATTTAACTTTAACAATAAACCTTTAAAGCAGGTTTCAAACGGGTAAAACCACCTGCCGCTTAAAGCAATGAATCTAGAACTANTAGGAAAAAAGCTTGGTATGTCCCAAGTGTACGACGAAGATAATAATCTCGTTCCGGTTACCATTATTGAAGCTGGGCCCTGTCCAGTACTTCAAGTCAAAACCACAGGTAAAGAAGGTTACTCTGCGGTTCAGATTGGATTTAATCCAAGGGGTAAAGCTCCTAACAAAGCAAATCGGTGTGTGACCTCCCATGCAAAGAAAGCTGGTGCTGAGGCTCAGCAAGTATCCCAAGAATTTCGCTTGCCAGAAGAGCACGATTATAAACAAGGATCTATTCTTACCGTCGAGAACTTTAAAGAGATTCAGACCGTGGATGTTGTATCAACTACGAAAGGTAAAGGTTTTCAAGGCGTAGTAAAGCGCTGGAATTTTGCGGGAGGCCCTGCGTCCCATGGATCGATGTTTCACCGACGTGGTGGTTCGTATGGACTATGCCAATGGCCTGGTCGTGTTTTTAAGAAC
This sequence comes from Verrucomicrobia bacterium TMED60, assembly GCA_002171765.1. The sequence goes on along the minus strand of NHDN01000003.1, from coordinate 31,052 downwards.
AAGAAAATGCCGGGCCATACTGGTGATGTNAGCCGTACAACTCAGAACCTTAAGGTTGTAAAGATTTTACCTGAAAAGAACTTGGTCATGGTGAAGGGAAGTGTTCCTGGTCACAAGGGTTGCGTGCTTACGATTCGTGTTTCAAAAAAATCTAAATCCTCCAAATAACGNTCTTGATGAAATTCGTACTTTTTAATTCTGATGGTTCAGCTTCCGGGGAAAAGGAAGTGGAAAGTTTCCCTTTATTCGAAGGTGATAANGGAGTGGATGCTTTNCGCCAAACAATTATCGCAATTCATGCAAACCAAAGACAAGGAAATGCTTCAACTAAGCTCCGNTCCGAAGTCTCAGGTTCTGGAAAAAAGATTCACCGGCAAAAAGGATTAGGCGTTGGCCGTGCTGGAGACAAAAGAGCCATTCAACGACGAGGAGGAGGTGTCATCTTTGGACCTCGACCAAGGTCTTANAACCAGAAGCTTAATAAGAAGATTAANCGATTGGCACTTGGAAGGGCTCTCTTCGAGCANGCCAATTCCAGNCGTATATGCCTTATCTCAGAATGGACTATCTCAGAACCTAAGACTAAGCTGTTTAGTGCTTTGCTAAAGACGATTGCTCCCGAATCGAAGAAAATTTTGATTGTTTCCGAAAATTTTTCAACTGAAACATCANTTGCCGCCCGTAATCTATCNAATGCAAAAATGTCCACTGCAGACAACCTTGCNGCACTTGATATTGTGCAAGCAGACAAGATCATTTTCAGNGAAGCTGGGATGGATTCAATCATGTCTAAATTTAACAAGGAAAAAGTAGCATGAAAGAAGCAGTAACNATTTTAAATGAGGCCCTTTTGACAGAAAAGGCTACGATGTTATCCGCTAATTTGAATCAATATGTATTTTCAGTTGCGAAGACTGCNTCCAAGCAGAACATAAAAGATGCAGTTGAGAAAACTTTTAGTGTGACCGTNCTAAAGGTGAACACATTGATCGCCAAACCTAAGGCCAAGCGTGATCGTATGAAAAGAAATAAACTNGGTTTTTCCTCCTCCGTCAAAAAGGCGATTGTGACCCTAAAAGCTGGGGACAGCATAGACTTGGCCTAACACGAAAATAGGATAATATAGCGATGCCAATTTTACAACAAAAGCCAGTCACTCCTTCCGGTAGATTTTACTTGAAGAACAAGCTTGAACTTTCGGATAAACGTCCGGAAAAAGCACTCACCAAAGGTCATCACCGAAAAAAAGGTCGTAACACCTATGGTCGTATTACATCTCGNCGCCGTGGTGGTGGTCACAAGAGGTTGTACCGGCAGATCGACTTTCGTCGTTCCAGAATAGATGAGGAAGCNACAGTTGTATGCTTCGAGTATGACCCAAATAGGACTGCTAATTTAGCTCTTCTAGAATACCAGGATGGAGAAAAATCTTACATTTTGGCTCCTACTTCTCTGGAAGAAGGNGATAAAATTGTGAGTGCATCCGGAAAAGTTGATTTCAAGCCAGGAAATGCTATGCCATTGAACCAAATTCCNTTTGGAACTAAAGTTCACTGNGTTGAGATGTTACCTGGTGCCGGAGCGAAAATCGCGAGATCTGCTGGCTCTGGAGTNCGATTAATTTCAATTGATANTGGATATGCATCTTTAAAAATGCCAAGNGGNGAAATTCGTTTGGTCAAAGAAAATTGCCGAGCNACAATTGGTTCGGTTGGTAATGCCAGTCATCAAAAAGCAACGATTGGAAAGGCTGGTCGTAATCGTTGGAAGGGACGTAGACCAAGAGTACGNGGCGTAGCCATGAATCCAGTTGACCATCCAATGGGTGGTGGTGAAGGCAGAACATCAGGTGGTGGACATCCAAGTTCCCCGTGGGGACAACTCTCTAAAGGTTTCCCAACTCGTAAAAAATCCAAACCATCCAATTCCCAAATACTTGTCAGAAGAAATGGAAGACGAGTTAAATAAAGCACTATGACACGTTCAATAAAAAAAGGTTTTTTCGTAGATCCGGGNTTAATGAAAAAAGTTATGAATGCCCAAGATTCCGGTGATAGAAAACCGATCAAGACTTGGTCCCGTCGATCGACCATCACCCCAGANTTTGTAGGCCTTAANTTTACTGTTCATAANGGAAAGAATTTTTTACCNGTTTATGTAACTGAAAATATGGTAGGGCACAAGTTAGGNGAATTTTCCGCTACTCGTACCTTTAAATCGCATAATCCACACACTCAAAAATAGGCTATTTCATGGACATAAAATCTTATTCAAAGTACATGAGAATTTCTCCNAAGAAAGCTAGGGAGGTTGCTCGAGTTTTACCGGGAAGAAAAGCATCNGATGCAGTTGCACTACTGAAATACATTCCCCGNAAAGCTGCCCGCATGTTTGATAAAACTCTTAAATCAGCAATGGCGAATGCTGAAAATAATCTNAATCTTAGTGCGGATGACCTTTACATCCGTGAAGCAATCGTAGATGAAGGCCCGGCATTGAAAAGATTTCGCCCCTGCGCACGAGGTTCTGCTCATCCTTACAAGAAAAGAATGAGTCATTTACGTATAACCCTTACCGACGAAGTATAATTATGGGACAGAAAGTTAATCCAATAGGCTTTAGATTAGGTGTGCGTCGTAACTGGAGTGCACGATGGTATGCAAACAAGCACGACTATTCCAAATTTATGGAGGAAGATAATAAAATTAGGGGTTTTCTTGAAAAGAAACTACGATTTGCTTCCGTTCCCCGAATAGTTATCGAACGGGCGTCGACAAGAACCCGTGTCACAATTTGGACCGCACGNCCCGGAATCGTAATTGGTAGAAAAGGTCAGGAACTTGATAACCTTAGAGATACCTTAAACAGAACGGTTGGAAAAGATGTGCGTTTGGAAATCCAAGAAATAAAAAAACCGGATTTAGTAGCCTCTTTAGTGGCAGAAAATGTTGCCCTTCAACTTGAAAGAAGAATTGCGTTTCGTCGTGCCATGAAAAAAGCAGTTCAAACCACCATGTCTATGGGTGCAGAGGGTATTAGAATACAATGTGCGGGACGACTTGCAGGTGCTGATATTGCTCGGACTGAACAATTACGAGAAGGCCGTGTGCCTTTACATACGCTTAGAGAGAATATTGACTATGGTCTGGTTGAGGCAAACACGGTTTACGGAATCATCGGAATCAAATGCTGGATATGTCTTAAAGACGAAGACAAACTATTTTAGAATTTCATTATCTTAAGCTATGCCAAAGTTACTTCCATCACGCACTAAATTTAGAAAGGTACACAAAGGCCGTGTTCGCGGTGTTGCCTCCAAAGGAAATACCGTTTCCTTCGGTGAATTTGGTATCCAATCGTTAAGCAGAGGTCGCATGACATCCAACCAGATTGAAGCGGCTCGGGTTGCGATTAATCGTCACCTCAAGCGAAAGGGAAAAGTNTGGATCCGAGTATTCCCTCACAAGCCTGTAACCAAAAAGCCAGCAGAGACNCGTCAAGGAAAAGGNAAAGGGCCCGTTGACCATTGGGTCGCGGTCATAAAGCCTGGCCATGTCCTTTTCGAAATTGCTGGCTGTTCATTATCTCTGGCTCGAGAAGCCCTCGGCCTNGCCGATGCTAAACTTCCTTTTCGCTGTCGTCTAGTTACTCGTCAGCAAAGTTACTAATTTATTATGAAAATATCTGAAATAAAAGAACTTACCACACCTGAGCTTCAAAAGAAGATCAGAGATCTAGGCGAAGAACTTTTGCAGCTTCGGGTAAGAAAGCAAACGGGCCAAGTGGAAAAGCCNCATTTNTTAAAATCAATAAGACGNGATCGTGCTCGTATNCTTACNGTATTACGTGNCCAATCGTAAAAACCATTTAATGCTTCAACATGACAGAAGAAAATTCTAGAAACAATCGTAAGGAACTAGTCGGCTTTGTTCGATCTAAAACAGGGGATAAGTCTGTAAAAGTTGTATACGAATACAAAATNCCTCATCCCCTTTACAAAAAAGAAATTCGCAGAAAGACGACAGTTCATGTCCATGATGAAAGCAATGATTCCAATGTAGGAGACAAGGTCAGAATTATGGCAACTCGGCCGATAAGTAAAATGAAAAGGTGGAGAGTCATTGAAGTTCTTGAAAAAGCACCAACCTTATAAATTATCATGATTCAATTACTTAGCAGACTCGAAGTGGCGGATAATACCGGGGCAAAAAAGGTCCGGATGATTCGTAGACTTGGACAAAACAAGAAAACTGCATCCATTGGTGATATTATTGTTTGCCATGTTAAGGAAAGTTCTACCGAAGCATCTGTAAAAAAAGGTACGGTTGTAAGAGCAGTTGTAGTTCGTACTCGTTCTCCAATGCGTAGAAGAGATGGTAGTTATGTGAGGTTCGATGAGAATGCAGTTGTCATTGTAAACAACGATGGCACTCCAAAGGGAACAAGAATCTTTGGCCCTGTAGCTCGAGAACTTCGTNTNAAATTNATGAAAATAATATCCTTAGCACCCGAAGTTTTATAAAATGGCCTCAATAAAAAAAGGAGATGAAGTTGTAGTGATTGCTGGTGATCATAAAGGGAGTAAAGGAAAAATACTTCAGGTGTTTCGAGCTAAGAATCGTGTCATTGTTGAAGGGGTTAATTTGATCAAAAAACATGAACGAAAATCACAGGATAATCCGGAAGGCTCAATTGTAGAACGTGAATCCTCGATTCATTACTCGAATGTAAAACTAGTAAATTAATACTTGTTATTTAACTCAATAATTTGAAATGACTGTACCAGAATTAAAGAAAACATACTTAAATGATGCGGTGCCTGCAATGATGAAGGCTCTCGGGTATTCAAACATTCATCAAGTCCCCAAAGTTGAAAAAGTGGTACTCAACAGTTCTTTCGGTGCAGAACTNGACAAAAATAGTATCGAAGAGTTACGAAAAGATATCGCATCCCTTGCTGGCCAAGCCCCTATTACCGTTAAGGCAAAAGTAAGCGTATCGAATTTCAAATTAAGACAAGGCATGCCTGTNGGCATAAAAGTTACATTACGTGGAAACGAAATGTGGGAATTTTTGCTTAGGCTTATCGCGATTGCCCTTCCCAACATTCGAGATTTTCGAGGGGTTCCGTCTAAATTAGATGGCAATGGCAATTACACACTTGGCATAACCGACCATAGTATATTTCCCGAAATCAATGTTGAAAGGCAAAGAGTCAATACGGGCATGGATATTTGTATCGTTACTTCTGCTAACTCAGATCAAGAGGGTGTAGAACTACTTAAATTATTAGGAATGCCCTTCCGAAAGCATTCCTCAGAAGCAAAAGCTGAACAAGCAGCTTAATCAAGCAAACCCTCACTACCAATGGCAAAGAAATCAGTCATTCACCGAAATAAGAAAAGAGAACGCATGGTATCACGATACGCTGCCAAGCGGGCGGATCTCAAAAAGATTCTGGAAAATCCTCAGACAAGCGAAGAGGATTTTTATAAAGCNCAAGCGAAACTTACNAAACTTCCTCGAAATTCATCTGCNGTTCGCCTCGTTAATCGTTGCACTTTGACCGGCCGTCCCAGGGCGACCATTCGAAAATTTGGCCTCTCTAGGATCACCTTTCGGGAACTTGCTTTGCAAGGAAAAGTTCCCGGAATAATTAAAGCTTCCTGGTAAACCCAACCCCTTTTTACAATGTCTGTTCATGATTCAATAGGTGACTTTATCACAGTTATTCGAAACGCAGGAAGTGCTGGAAAAAGCACCTGTTCTTACCCTCATTCCAACCTTAGGGTTGGTATTGCAAAAATCCTTAAGGATCGTGGATTCCTTGAAGATCTCAGTGAAGGTACAAACGATAAGGGTGTTAAAAATATCGATATCCAATTAAAATATGTTAACGGTGAGCATGCCATTAGGGGAATCAGTAGAATTAGCACCCCGGGTCGCAGATCTTATTGTGGATACAGAGAAATCCCTCAAATCCTAGGTGGCCTTGGAATTTCTATTCTAAGCACTCCTCAAGGAATTATGGATGATAAATCTGCCCGAAATAACAAGTTAGGCGGAGAATTACTCTGCAGTGTTTGGTAAAAATTTAATTCTTTAATTATGAGTAGAATAGGTAAAGTCCCCGTAGAAATTCCATCTGGCGTTGAGGTCAGTATTGATGGTAATGTTGTTACCGTAAAAGGACCCAAAGGAACTTTAGATAAAGAGTTTTCTCCTCTCGCAGATGTGGAAATAGCAGATAATCAAGTTGTGATTAAGCCTTCTAATAATTCTCGGTCGGCTAATGCAATTTACGGAACAACAAGATCCATCGTTGCTAATATGGTACAGGGTGTCACCAAGCCATTCTCCAAAAATCTTCTGATAGAAGGAGTTGGTTTCCGGGCAACAGTAAAAGGAAAAATTATTGATCTTGAACTAGGTTACTCTCACCCCGTTGAGCATCCAATACCAGATGGGATTACGGTAACCGTGTCAGATAATGTAAAAATTCTTGTGGAGGGTGCTGACAAGCAGAAAGTCGGTCAACTCGCTGCAGAAATTAAGAAGTATTACCCAGTAGAACCCTACAAAGGAAAAGGGGTTCGAATCCTTGGNCAATTTGTTCGTCGTAAGGAAGGTAAAAAGTCTGCTTAAAAATTATGAATTTATTTAAGAAAAAACAACTTGCCCAAAAGCGTAGGTGGCGAATCCGGAAGAAAGTAAATGGTACAGGTGATCGTCCCCGTGTAACGGTTCGCTTCACCAATAAAAATATCCATGTCCAATGTGTTGACGATATTGCCGCTCATACACTCTTCTCATTATCCACTAATTCCAAGGATTACATCAAGGTCTTACCTAATGTAGAAGGTGCAAAAAAGCTAGGGTCTGAATTTGCCAAAACATTAAAATCTGCCGGCGTTACTTCCATAGTATTTGATCGTGCAGGGCGGAAGTATCATGGATGCGTCAAAGTTTTTGCAGATTCCATGCGTGAAGGGGGAGTAAATTTTTAATCATGAGAGATAAGAAATCACATAGAGGTGCACCACAATCTACTGGCTCAGAAGATGAAGTAGAACTTTTTGAAAAAGTAGTTCACATCAATCGCTGTGCAAAAGTGGTCAAAGGAGGAAGAAGATTTAGCTTCGCTGCCTTAGTTGTTGTGGGTGATCAAAAAGGGAATGTCGGTTTTGGTTATGGAAAAGCACAGATGGTACCCGACGCTATTCGAAAAGGAACCGACCAAGCTAAGAAAGCGATGAGACCAGTATCCATTTCTGGGGACACAATCCCGCACCCCGTAGTTGGTGGTTATGACGGTGGCAAAGTATTGTTGCGTCCAGCTAGACCNGGAACTGGCATCATTGCAGGAGGAGGCGTTCGTGCCGTTTTAGAAGCTGCAGGCGTTAAGAATGTGCTTTCAAAATCTTTAGGTTCCAATAACCAGTTGTCCGTTGTTTCCGCCACAATGCAGGGNTTAACTCAACTCAGGACTGCAGTACAAATTTCTGAGATTAGGGGCGAGACCGTAAACGCTCCATCTTTTACTGTCTCAGCACCGTCGCTTCCAGCNGAGGTTGNTNCCTCTGAATAATTTNAATTTTAAATAATACAATGAAAGAAGACAACTTACCATCAGGNGCAAACCGAGAAAAGAAGCGTGTTGGCAGAGGAGAGGGAAATGGTCATGGAAAAACNTGCTGTAGGGGCCATAAAGGTGCCGGAGCTCGTTCTGGATATTCCTTGCGGGCTGGTTTTGAGGGTGGTCAAATGCCGTTGTTTCGTAAACTTCCTCAGAGAGGTTTCAACCGAGCCAGATTTCAATCACCTTGTGCTATTGTTAACCTTGAGGATCTAGAGCGTATNTCNGGNGATGTTGTAAATTTAGAAAGTTTAAAGGAAGCAGGATTGATTCGTTCTAATTCCAANACCGCCAANCTCTTAGGTAATGGTTCGGTTGAAAAAGCCTANAANGTCCATTTACCCCGNTGTTCTAAATCTGCTCGTGAAAANATTGAAGCAGCAGGTGGTTCAATCGAAGAAAACTAAATTTTTATATAATGCTCTCGGCTTTTACTAATTCGCTTAAAATACCAGAGTTAAGGCAGAAAATATTTTTCACCTTAGCTTTACTGTTTATTGCTCGAGTTGGTGCAAATATTCCACTACCCGGGGTTGATCCTTCCCCTATCAAAGAATTTTTTGAGTTACGGGAACAAACCCGCAGTGAGTCCGAGGGAAATGATATATTAGGTTTCTANAATATGTTTACCGGTGGTGCCCTCTTGAATGGTGCCCTTTTTGCTCTCGGTATCATGCCTTACATCAGTGCATCCATTATCATGCAACTTATGGGAGCGGTTTTTCCTCAACTTGCTCGCCTGCAACAGGAAGGTGAACCCGGAAGGCAAAAAATTTCNCAATATACCAGATACCTGACAATTGTAATTTGTATAATTCAAGGAGGTCTCCTTGCGGTTGCATTACGGGACAGTCCCGGCAGTCTAATCCAAGGTTTTAATCCAGCTGAACCTGGATTGGATGGTCAACCATTGGGCGACATTGTTGTGGCACCGAATCTCTTTCTNTTAAATTCAATTGTATTCCTGACTACNGGNTCCCTTATTTTGATGTGGTTGGGGGAACAAATTACTCAAAGAGGAATTGGCAATGGAATTTCATTGTTGATAACGGTNGGAATTCTAGCGGATTTACCCAAGGCCCTNGCGGATGCTTATGTCTTGATTTTNGAAGCTCCAGCTGGGGACAACTTNGTAATTGTAAAAGCNATCTTAATGATCGGNCTTTTNNTGCTAGTCGTTGGAGGAATTATNGCGGTCACTCAAGCACAGCGAAAAATTCCTGTGCAGTATGCCAAAAGAATGGTGGGTCGAAAAGTATTTGGAGGACAAAGTTCCTTCCTTCCGCTGAAAGTTAATTATGCTGGTGTTATGCCCGTCATTTTTGCTAGTGCGATCCTAATGTTNCCNGCTCAACTTCTTCGGACNCTNGGTGCTGCNATAGCAGAAAAGGGAGAATCTAACTGGGCGATAGAACTCGCAAATGTTTTCGCTAGCAGGGGATGGTTTTACTACCTTGTTTATGGTGGTCTAATTTTGGTATTCAGCTACTTCTGGGTTTCTATCATGTTCAAACCGGTTCAGATTGCCGACGATCTAAAAAAGAATGGNGGTTATGTNCCTGGTGTACGGCCAGGAGACCCCACGGCAAAGTTTCTCGATTTTACAATGACTAGATTAACTCTTGCGGGAGCTATCTTCNTAACCGCNATTGCGGTATTTCCTGATCTTATCTTCAATGTTGCCAATGTCTCTTANAATGTTGCTACCTTTTTTGGAGGCACAGGGATGTTGATTATTGTTGGGGTAGTTCTGGATACCATGAGACAGGTAGAAACATTTCTTCTTCAAAGGCATTATGATGGCTTTTTACGCAAGGGAAGAATTCGTGGAAGATCTGCAAATTCCAACCAAAGAATCGAGACCCTTGAATTGAAAGCATTTGAGGCAGAATGGCGTCCACTGATTTGGATCTCAGTACTGCTTTTCGCTCTTGGATTAGTCGGTTATTTTCTCAAGGACAATCAATTTTTTTCTTAATCAAATTTTAACTAAAAACAGGAAATTATCATGGCAAGACTGCTTGGAGTAGACATACCAAATCGTAAGAAAGTAGAATTTTCATTGCGTTACATTTATGGCGTAGGCCCAACGCGGGCCAAAGTAATTCTCGAAGCTACGAACATCGATCCGAATCGTAGGACAATGGATTTAAACGAGCAAGAGCTCAGTCTTATTAGTAATTACATAATTGACCAAAAAATTATGGTCGAAGGTGATTTGAGAAGAAATATCACCAATAACTTGAAACGCTTACAGAGCATTAGATGTTATCGTGGCTTACGTCATCAACGCGGATTACCGGTTAGAGGTCAAAGGACTATCACCAATGCAAGAACCCGAAAAGGTGGCAGAAAAACCGTTGGAGTAATCCGAAAGAGCTAGTTCTAAAATNTTTATCCTATGAGTGAAGAAGAAGAAAAAATCGAACCGGAAGAGAACAAAGAGGAAGTAGTTGAAGCTGCCAAGCCTGAACCAAAAGTAGAAAAAGNACCGGAAGAAAAACCCAAGGCAAAAGCATCGGAGAAAAAGCGCAAAGAAGACTGTTCCTGCGAAAGATGCACCTGCGAAAGAAAAAGTTTCGGAGAAAAAAANTGANGAAGCAGACCAAGCGGCCGAAGCCCCTGTAGAGGCAAAAGAATCTGAGAAAAAGGAAGAGACTGCTGCAGATTTACTAGGTGCCAATATTGAGCAAGTTAAAGTTAGAAAAGCAAAAGGGAGTAAAAATATTGCCTCCGGAATTTGCTTCATAGTTGCAACGTTCAATAATACGAAAGTTTCTTTCTCTGATATGAGTGGCAACATTATATCTTGGTCAAGTTCCGGAAAATGCAATTTTAGGGGATCAAGAAAGTCAACTGCCTACGCGGCTCAAGTTGTGACACAAGATGCGGGCCGGGTTGCTATGTCTCATGGAATGAAAGAAGTTTTAGTTAAAGTAAAAGGACCAGGAATGGGACGTGATTCTGCTATCCGAGCCCTACAAAGTCTTGGATTTATTGTCTCTACTATCATAGATGTAACCCCAGTACCTCATAATGGATGTCGCCCACCTAAGAGAAGAAGAGTTTAACTTTTCTTTCTGACACCGAAATTTTTTATATTATGTCACGTTATACAGGACCAACCACTAGGATTAATCGCCGTTTTGGAATGGCGATATTCCCCGCTAACAAATCGTTCGAAAGAAGAACTTACCCTCCTGGACAACATGGTCCATCCTACAGGCGCAAAGTCAGTGATTATGGAGAGGGTTTGATCGAAAAGCAAAAGCTTCGCATGATGTACGGACTTACGGAAAAACAGTTCCGTAATATGTTTGAAAGAGCCAAGCGGAAAAAAGGTGTAACCGGTGAAGTCTTTCTTACGATGCTTGAAATTAGACTGGATAATGTTGTTTACAGACTTGGCCTGGCAAAAACCAGACAAGCAGCACGCCAATTTGTCAACCATGGCCATATCCTTGTTAACGGTGTCAAGACTGACATTCCAAGCTTTCAAGTTTCAGTTGGTGATGAGATTGGAGTAAGAGAAAAAACCTCATCCAGACAACTTGCAACCCGTAATCTTGAAGGATCACAGTATCACCCGTCTCCACCTTGGCTCGAAATCAATGCCGACTCACTTCAGGGTACGGTCAGTCGAGAACCTCAACTAGACGAACTTGAACAAAGCGTTAATGTGCAACTCGTGGTTGAATTTTACAGTCGTTAATAATTTTCAAAATATCCTTACCCACTCAAACCTATTTTATCATGGCTAAAAGACTCGGAAAGTTCGAATTACCAAATCGTCTAATCAAAGAAGAAGAGACTGCTACCGAAAAGTATGCAAAGTTCATCGCAGATCCATTTGAATCTGGTTATGGTCACACCATCGGTAATGCATTTCGTCGCGTTTTGCTGAGTTCTATTGAAGGTGCGGCAATATCATCCCTCAAAATGGATGGCGTACAGCATGAATTCCAAAGCGTGGATGGCGTGGTTGAAGATATCACGGATATCGTATTGAACCTTAAAAAGATTCTAATTATCAGTCACAAAGCNGACCCAGTAACCCTCACCATCGAAGTGGAAAAGGATGGNGAAGTTACAGCTGCCGATATTGCCCCTGCAGAGGGGATTGAAATTGTTAATCCAGAGCAGCTTATTCTTACCACCGACCGGAAGCAGAAAATTGTTGCAGAAATTGAGGTAACCGTGGGCCGTGGTTTCTGCCTTGGGGAAGATAGCAAAAGTGATGACCAACCCATAGGAATGATCAATGTGGACGCACTTTACAGCCCTGTTAAATTGGTTAAATACGAAGTTCAGAATACTCGTGTAGGGCAAATGACTGACTACGATAAACTTGTTTTAGAGGTTAATACAGATGGCAGAATTACGCCTGAAGATGCACTTAAACAATCTGCAGCAATCTTGCGACATCATCTAGATGTATTTGATCAAATTAGTGAGGAGCAAATTGAATTTGAAAGTCAAACCAAAGAAGTTAGTGAAGAACAAAACCGACTACGTAATTTATTGAGCATGAGCGTAAATGAAATTGAGCTTTCGGTTCGTGCTGCCAATTGTTTAAATAATGCAAATATAACTACAGTGGGTGAACTCGCGACGAAATCTGAGCCCGAAATGTTAAAATACAGAAACTTCGGGAAAAAATCATTGAATGAAATCAAAGCTAAACTTGAACAATTAGGTCTATCCCTTGGTATGAAATTCGAGAGTCGCTTACTAGAAGCAGCCGCAAATCAATAGTTTTACTTTCCACCATTTAAAAAATGAGACATCGCAAACATAACCATCAACTTGGAGTAAAGACCGCACATAGATCTTCATTGATTGCGAATCTGTCTTGCTCGTTGATCGAAAACGGTAGAATCAAAACGACTCTCGCAAAAGCCCGCGCGTTGCGCCCTTCGATTGAAAAAGCTATCACTCTTGCCAAAAAAGCACATGCTACGGACGATTCATCCAAAAAACTTCATTATCGTAGATTAGCAATTGCAAGACTTCGAAGTAAAACTGCGGTTGCTAAACTCTTCGATGAACTGGTCGAGCAATTTGCAAATAGGAGTGGCGGGTATACTCGTATTTATAAGCTAGCCATCCCAAGGCTAGGGGATGCAGCAGAAATGGCACTGATTGAATTTGTTGAAGAGGTCGCCAAGAAAAAGACTAAGAAGAAAAAATCTTCCAAGAAATCTAAACCTAAAGAAGCAGTCGTTGAGGTACCTTCGGAGGAAGTTCCTGCACCAGAAGAAGCAGTAAGTTCCGAAGTGGAGGACAGCAATGGTAAGGAAGATCTAGAAGAAGAAAAAACGATGGAAACTGCGAAAGCTGAAGAAGAAAAAAGTTCAGATTCTGAAGGAGCTTCGAAACCGGAAGCAAAGGAAGAAGAGAACGCTTCATCCGAAGAAGAAGCTGAATCGAGCGAGCAGGAAGAAAAAATAACAGCTGAGGAAGCTGAAGCTTCTAGCGAAGAAGATTCAGAAGAAGAGCCACCTCAGGAAGAAAAAAAATAATGTAGATTTTCCGGGACAATTTATATTGCCCGGCTTCAAGTTTGTTTTCTTTGAGTTGCCAAAAGTTTGGCATACCTTTTGTTTGTTCTTTTTTATTGGTCAAACTTCAATCCATCATGCCACAAACCATAATAGTACTTGATTTCGGGTCTCAATATACCCAAGTAATTGCCCGTCGAATTCGTGAAGCAAATGTATATTCCCGAGTTATACCATACAACTCGAGCTTAACAGAAATCAAGAAACTAAAACCCTTGGGGATTGTACTTTCAGGTGGGCCAGCTAGCGTTCTTTCCAAAGGAGCACCAAAGCCAAATAAGGGAATTTTTAATTTGGGCATTCCAGTTCTTGGAATTTGTTACGGCTTACAGTTGATGGCAAATATGCTAGGTGGAAAAGTAGAAAAGAGCCAAAGACGTGAATACGGTAGAGGGAAGCTCAATATCCTAAAGAAAAGTATCCTTTTTAAAGATCTCCCCTCAGAACTTACAGTTTGGAATTCCCATGGAGATGCTTTAAATCACATACCGAATGGTTTTCGTCCCGCAGCCAAAACAGAAAATTCAAGCTTTGCTGCGATCGAAGAGCCAAAGAAAAAATTTTACGGACTACAATTCCATCCGGAGGTGGAGCATACCCAGAAGGGTTCTGTAATCATCAAAAACTTTTTATTTGGGATTTGTAAATGTAAAGCAGATTGGGACATGGATGACTTTGTTCATTCTTCAGTAGGGGATATTCGTACTACGGTTGGAGAAAAACAGGTTATTCTCGGGTTGAGTGGCGGAGTTGATTCCTCTGTAGCAGCAGCATTGATTGATAAAGCGATTGGTACCCGGTTGACTTGTATCTTCGTGGATAATGGATTATTAAGGCTCAACGAGAGAGAAGAGGTTATAAAACTTTTCAAAGATCATATTCCAGGAAAATTAAGAGTCGCACGATCGGGTGCCCTTTTTTTAAAGCGTCTCCAGGGTGTCTCGAATCCTGAAACCAAAAGAAAAATAATTGGAAAAACATTTATCGAAGTTTTCGACAGTGAAGTTAAAAAGCTCGGGAAAGTTGATTTTCTAGCACAAGGTACTCTTTATCCAGATGTTATCGAAAGTGTCCCGATCGGCGGTAATCCGGCTGCTTTAATTAAAAGCCATCATAATGTGGGTGGTCTTCCCAAAAACATGAAGCTGAAATTATTGGAACCTTTGAGAGAGCTCTTCAAAGATGAAGTCAGAAACTTGGGAAGAAGTTTAGGATTGCCCGAGAGAGTTTTGATGAGACATCCATTTCCTGGGCCTGGCTTAGGTGTCCGCGTGGTTGGTGATATTACTCAAAATCGCCTCCGAGTTCTAAAAGAAGCGGATGCGATCTTTATTTCAGAACTAAAAAGAACCGGTTGGTATGCCAAATTGTGGCAGGCATTTTGCGTATTTCTTCCGGTTCGAAGTGTTGGAGTGATGGGGGATGAAAGAACTTATGAAAATGTAATTTCACTTAGAGCAGTAACTAGTAGTGATGCGATGACTGCAGATTGGGCAAAATTGCCTGACTCTTTATTACGCAAAGTATCCAATCGGATCATTAATGAGGTCAAAGGAGCGAATCGGGTGGTATATGATATCAGTTCCAAACCTCCTAGCACTATTGAGTGGGAGTAATCTGTAGATAGTATAAATTTTATGACTTTTTCTTTTCTAGAATTTGATAAAAATATATTTGTTAATTTAGAAGACTTTGCATCTTCAACCGCGACCAACCTAGAAATTATCGAGACGGTTCGTTCCATTCTTGACCAAGTTAATACTAGGAAAGATGAAGCAGTTCTGGAAAAAACAAAACTCTACGACAAAGCATCTTTGCTTGCATCTGACCTTTTAGTTTCATCAGAAGACTTGCAATCGGGCTTTGATTCTTTAACTCCTGATGAACTAGTTGCTCTTGAGTCAGCCAGGCAAAACATTTCCGATTTTCACCATCAAAGTCTTCCGGAAAACTGGGAGGGTACCAATTCACACGGAGCCAAGTATGGGGAAAAATATTACCCCATCAATCGGGTTGGCTTGTATGTGCCCGGAGGAAGTGTTCCTTTGGTCTCGACCGTCCTCATGACCACAACTCTTGCCAAAGTTGCCAAAGTTCCTGAAATCGTGGTAGTAACTCCCCCTGATTCAAAGGGTGAGGTTTCCCCAAAACTTCTTGGTGCGATTAAGTTTTCAGGAGTCACTGAGGTGTATAAAGTGGGAGGTGCTCAAGCGATAGCAGCCCTTGCATATGGCACAGAATCAATCCCCAAGGTGGATAAAATTTTTGGTCCTGGAAATGCCTACGTTAATGAGGCGAAGAGGCAGGTATTTGGAACGGTTGGTGTTGATTTGCTACCGGGTCCAAGTGAAGTGATGATTATCGCTGACGAAACCGCTAATCCAAAATTTATCACGGCCGCATTGCTTGCTCAAGCGGAGCATGGCTCTGGTAAAGAAAAAGTGTATTTCTTATTTTCGGATAAAAATGTATTTACTGAAACGGAACTGGAATTAAAAAGACAACTTACCAGCCTTCGTCATGAGACTTCGATTCGTTTTGTACTAGAAAATGGATTTATGGCAGTATATGTCCCTGAAATTGAAAAAATGGCAGAAGTGGCAAATTTTATTGCTCCAGAGCATTTGGAATTACAAGTAGCANAAANAAACCTNGATTTCCTNGTNGATAAAATNACCACGGCAGGNGCCCTACTTTTGGGTCATTATTCTGCCACTGCACTTGGCGATTTTATTGCTGGACCAAGTCATGTATTGCCCACTGGCCGTTCTTCCCGGTTCTCATCCGGCTTNAGGATGCAAGACTTTTTACGTCGTTCTAGNTTTATTCATTATGACCAAGCAGCACTTGTAAAAGCAGAACCTGAGATAGCCAGTTTTGCAGAGATGGAAAATCTGGATGCTCACGGTAGGTCGGTTAATCTAAGAGCTTTGCCCAGTGACTGAAGAGAAGGAATCTTTTCCGCAGAATTTTTTGTCGGANCCCCTCCGCCAGCACAAACCTTATATTCCTGGGGAACAACCAAGTTCCGCAGCTAGAATCATCAAGCTAAATACCAATGAAAACCCCTACCCTCCTAGTCCATCCGTAGNNGTTAANGCAGCGGAAGAGATCAAAAGGCTAAATCTTTACCCAAATCCTAAATCCANNCNGCTTAGAAAAGTAATNGCATCCTTACATGAAATTTCCATGGAGCAAGTAATTGTGGGAAATGGATCNGATGATTTACTGAATTTATGTGTTCGGAGTTTTGCGGACTCAAATCAAAGTGTGGGCATGCTGGACCCAAGCTATTCACTCTATGAAGTTTTAGCTTCAATTCAGGGGGCTCGTTTAATTCGAATTCCATTTGCTTCCGATGACTTTGAGCTGCCTCTGGAAAAAATTACGAATTGCTCAGCCAACCTATTTTTTCTTACCAGTCCGCATGCCCCAAGTGGTCGAGCATATCAGCTCGAGCAACTGGAGTCCGTGGCCGATAATTTCAATGGAATTCTGGTAATTGATGAGGCTTACGCAGACTTTGCTCAAGAGAACGCCATACCCCTCCTTGCAAAATATCCCCATATTATTATCACCCGAACATTATCAAAATCATATTCTTTAGCGGGACTACGGGTTGGGTATGCAATGGGCAACCCTTCCGTTATTCGGGTGTTAGATCAAGCAAGAGAAGTTTACAACCTAGACCGGATTGCCCAAGCCATTGCCCAAGCAGCATTGGAGGACCAAAAATACTTTGAAGAAACAACTCAAAAAATTATTCAAAGTCGTATTTGGATTTGTGATATTTTTGCCGAATGGGGATGGAGAACAATACCAAGTGCAACCAATTTTATATTTTGTCAACCGCTGGATCATTCTGGAACCGGAGGGGCACAAATTGCCAATAGTTTGTATTCATTTCTTTCCACTCAGGGAATTTTAGTCAGGTATTTTCCTCAAAATAAATTAACGGAATCATATATAAGAATCAGTATTGGCATGCCCGAGGAGATGAGTATGNTAATAAGCACGATNAAAGAATGGCAACACCAAGGACAGCTGAAGTANTTCGCAATACAAGCGAAACCCAAATNAAAATTNTNCTCTCACTTGATGGAAATGGAGAGAGTAATATTTCTACAGGTATTCCCTTTCTAAATCACATGCTTGATCTCTTTTCCAGGCATGGCTTCTTTGATCTAAACATNGANGCCAAAGGAGACATTGAAATCGATTACCACCACCTAGTCGAGGATATGGGTATTTGCCTGGGTCAGGCCTTCAACCAGGCCCTTGCCGATAAATCTGGAATTCGAAGGTACGGNTTTTTTCAACTGCCCATGGATGAAACCTTAACCTCAGTGGCAGTGGATCTGAGCAACCGGGCTTATTTAGTATGGAAAGTACCTGCTAACCTTACCATGGTTCGAGACTTCAATATCCAACTCTTCAAGGAATTTTTTCAAGCACTCGCAAATGAAGTTGCCTGTAATTTACATATTTGCCTGGAGCATGGAGAGGAACCTCACCATGTTGCCGAAGCTATTTTCAAGGGTTTTGCGAAGTCCATGGATTTAGCCACACAAATGGAACCTAGGTTAGAGGGAAGAATTCCTTCTACCAAAGGAACATTGTCCGCCTAAATTCCATATGCCTTTATCCCAAAAGATAGGGGTTGTCGATTATGGTACAGGAAATCTCAGGAGTGTGGTCAAGGCCTTTGAACATCTTGGTGCCCAAGTTCAAGTTTTCCAGTCTCCAGAGGGAATGGATGAGATGGATGCCTTGGTTTTTCCAGGCCAGGGTACTTTCGACCAGTGTTTGGAAGCGTTGGATCGTTCTGGTTTAGATCAAAAGTTACAAGAATGGGTACAGGCGGGAAGGCCTTACTTTGGGATTTGTTTAGGATTACAGGTTCTATTTGAGGGTTCTGAAGAGGGGAAATTACCAGGATTAAAAATTTTTCCCGGAACGGTACGCCGGTTTCCTTTAAATCCCTCACTCAAAGTTCCCCATATGGGATGGAATGCCGTGAATTGGAACCTGCAACCTACCCATCCCCTACGAAAAGATCTAGTGGATGGCGATCAGTTTTATTTTGTTCATAGTTATTATGTTACCGGAGTTTCCAACGATTTGGTNAAGTTCGAGACCTCGTATGGAATCCCTTTTGTGAGTGGAATCTTTTTAGGGAAATGTGTGGCTACCCAATTCCATCCAGAAAAAAGCCAGTCAAAAGGTTTACAACTTTATCGGAACTTTCTTGAAAAAATCGTTTAGAATTGGCAGTAATACTAGCTTACCCAATTNTAAATACCCCCCGACATGTCAGAATCCGCAGATCTTCGCATAAATGATCAATCCTATACCCTGCCCATTATTATGGGTAAGGAACAAGAGCAAGCTATCGATATCAGTCAACTTCGTAAGCAAAGTAAGTTCATAACCTTTGATGACGGGTATGGAAATACCGGTTCCTGTGAAAGTGCGATCACCTTCATAGATGGAGATAAGGGAATTTTACGATATCGCGGGTATGACATCGAGGAATTGGCTCAAAAATCGAATTTTCTGGAAACCTGCCTGCTTCTGATTTACGGAGAGTTACCCAGTTCATCCCAGCTCAGTGAATTTAAAGAAAGGATTACAAAATTTTCAGAACTGCCCGCTGAAGTACTAGCTTGTGTTCGTGCATTGCCCGCGGAAACCCACCCAATGGGAGTCCTATCTTGTGGTCTTCAGGCATTGGGAGGGGCTTATCCTTCCTTGGCCTCCAATAATCGCCAAATGGANCTGGACAATTTTGAAGATGCNTCCAGCTTGATCATTTCAGCGATTCGATCGATNTCAGCGGCCAGATACCGTTTTACCCAAGGTATGGAAGACTCAANCAAGCCATTANNCGGAGATTATTGTGATGNTTTNCTCTCAATGATGTTCTCTACGGAAGGTATTGAGGATATGCCAGCGGCGGTAAGTAAAGCCTTGGATTTAATCTTTTTATTGCACGCGGACCATGAACAGAATTGCTCCACTTCCACTTGTAGAATGATAGCATCTGGTGGGGCGAACCCTTTTGCTTCGGTTGCAGGAGCAAGTTCTGCTCTATGGGGACCGCTTCACGGCGGAGCTAATATGGCCGTAATTAAAATGCTTAATGAAATCCACCAATCTGGAGATGATGGAAGTGGGTTTATAAAATCTGCAAAAGAAGGTAAATCTAGACTGATGGGCTTTGGTCATCGTGTATACCGTAATTATGACCCACGAGCTAAAATTCTGAAAAGTGCATGTGATCAGGCCCTGGAAGCACTTGGAGTGGAAAGTCCCATTTTAGACATTGCCCGAAACCTCGAATCTTCAGCTCTGCAGGACGAGTATTTTATTCAGCGAAAACTCTATCCGAATGTAGATTTTTACAGTGGCATCATCCTCCAAGCAATGGGATTTCCAACCAATACTTTCACGGTGCTTTTTGCGATTGGACGGGCTCCCGGCTGGCTGGCTCATTGGAAAGAAATAGCCTCCAGCGGATCTCGAATTCACCGCCCTCGCCAAATCTATCAGGGAGAAAATGCTCGCCCTTACACTGACCTGGCTGAGCGCTAATTTGTTAATCCTTTATTTCTTCTTCGGGGGAGGGCTTTGTACCATCGCGTCCTCTAAAGATAATCCAGTAAGGTTCTTGATTCCTTTGATTAAGATCCAAAATGCATAGGCACTTACGATCATGCAGGGAATGCTAATAATGGGAAAGCTCCATCCCATCATCCTACCAACCTCATCATTGTAGGCGATTTTATCGAGTGCAGGCTCGGTCACCACGATCCATCTGGAAAGAAAATAGTTCAGGGCAGCACTCATGATAAAGGTCAGGGCAATCAGCCATGTACATTTTGACATAAGCTTAGCAAAATCATTCTCAGCATGATTTAGCCGAAGTTTTTCATTGATAAGATCTACCTTTATAAGCTGGGGGTTAAGAAGGAAAAGATGAACTAATGGACGCTTTGTTTTAAGAGTAATAACCGTCAAAATACCAAGAATGGTAGGAATCGCTGCTTCTTTGATTGCAAACATTTGCACCGTCGCACCGGGCACCAAGCCTATACCACCGGTAAGCAGGGCACTAAATGCTCCTAAAATAGAAAATAAGTTCCATTTTTTATTCTTTGCTAAATCCCAAAGACCNTATCCNACAGGAAAGGATACNGCGATGAGNAGCATNATCGATCCAACCNCNGTNGAATCGGGTGCGGCNTCNAGTTGCTTACCAATAGGATCACCAAACCAATCGGTTCCTTTCCTAAGAAATAGAATGGGAAGAATCAGATTAANTCCGAGGTTTAGTAAAAGGCTCTCTTTTTGAGGTGTTTGATTTTCTTTCATTGGCACTTTATTCAATCATCAACATAAGATGTAATATCTACAAACTTTTAAATGAAAAATGAAGTTCACTGTTTGATATCTGCAGGACCAACCCGGGAATGGTTGGACCCTGTTCGCTTTATTTCGAATCNGTCCTCCGGAAAAATGGGCTATGCCTTAGCAAATGCAGCAAAGGCTAGAGGTTTTAAGGTAACTTTGGTAAGTGGACCGGTAACACTGCCCTGCCCTNCAGGAGTGGAGCGAATNATGGTAAATACCGCNGTTGAAATGNACGAAGTTATGGGGCAACATTTTNCCGCNTCATCCNTAACCATTATGNCNGCTGCAGTNTGTGATCANCGCCCNAAGGTTTTCCATGAACAAAAAATAAAAAAAGATAAGGTTTCNGAAAGCATAGAATTAGTTTCGAACCCGGATATTTTACNAAACCTTGGAANGCACAAGAGAATGGACCAGATACTGGTTGGTTTCGCAGCTGAAACTGAAAATCATATCGCTCACGCAAAAATCAAGTTACAACAAAAGAATCTGGATTGGATTGCGGTGAATAATGTTTCCGGCAANCAAGGCTTTGAATCNGANGATAATGAGNTNACTTTGATTTCCAATNACAAGCAGTCGATTATTTTTGAAAAAGAGGATAAAATAAGCTTGGCTAAGAAAATCCTAGATCTGGTCTATCCATGAAATCAAAACCAAGTAAAAGCCCACTCGATAAGGTTCTCGGTCGTTTGGATGATTTGGATGAAGTAAATTTAGGTATTCTAGTTCAAAGACTGGCCCGGGAAAGAAAACTTCTTGAGATTGTTTTTGATGTGATCCGTGATGGTATCCTAGTACTGGATGAGGATGATATTCTTACCTATTCCAATACAGAAGGTCGTCGTTTGATTGGACTGAAGGAAGGAAGCTCGGAAAAGATCTTTCTGCAACGGGCTGCACCCGAACTAGCCCGGGCATTGGGTTTAGGAAGAAGTAAGGATGATACACAGCCAGAAGTTGTCATTCGGGAAATGCANATTTCATATCCTGAAAAGCGNCAGATNCGGGCCTATGCGGTACCNATNGGNGATAGTNTNGGGCAAGAAGNTCTCNAAGAATAAAGTGGGNACNGCNATNGTAATGACNGATGTNACCGAGGAAAAAGACAANTTAAAGGCACAAATAGANAGCGAGCGAATNTCAAGNATTATGGACNTGGCNGCTGGGGTNGCTCACGAACTTGGNAANCCACTGAATTCGATCAACATCCATCTTCANTANTTACAGCGNAGTCTNAAAAAAGAAAATNCAGATTCCAANAANACNTCCAAGTCACTNTCNACCTGCATCAAAGAAGTTCAGAGATTAGATGGTATCATTGCCCATTTCCTNAAGGCCATNAGNCCNAGTGANCCATCTTTCCAGAAAATCAATTTNCTTTCCGTNATTGAAGAAACNGTTCGGTTNCGGGAGAAAGAATTAAATAATAAAAAAGTAAAGGTTTCNATGGAGGCCGGGGTTCGAGAACCGATGATTCGCGGNGATNTGGAGCANGTGAAGCAAGTATTTTTCAATGTGATTGGAAACGCGATNGATGCGATACCTGAGGGATCTGAAATCCGAATCATTTCCGGACTNGATGANCAATATGTATTTGCACANGTGGTGGATCAAGGAAGCGGGATCTCCAAAGAAAANATCTCCCGGGTCTTTGAACCTTATTTNACNACNAAAAANACCGGNCACGGAATTGGAATGATGATNGTNCATCGGATTATGCGTGATCATGACGGNGAAGTTGGNTTAGATAGNAAAGAAGGTTCNGGNACGATTGTGACCNTGAAATTNCCCCGAAAATCACCCCGTCGTGGTTTGCTTGAATCTTCTGAAGAAAGTANGCANCAATGAAACCAAANTTATTAATCGTAGATGANGAAGAACATACCCGNGAGGGCCTTGAGCTTGCCCTTGAGGATCGCTTTGAGGTTTTTCTCGCATCAAGNGCAGAAGAGGCCTTCAACGCCCTNGACGCCGAAAAATTTGAAGTNGTGCTAACCGATCTACGAATGTCCGGAGAATCCGGTATGAGCGTGATCAATTTTGCAGTGAAACATACCAGCAATCCAATTTGTATCATGATGACCGCCTACGGAGAGGTGGAAATTGCGGTGGAGGCAATGAAGCGTGGAGCCTTTGATTTTCTTTCGAAGCCAGTAAACCTAGAAAAATTGGAGCTCTTAATCCAGCGGGGATTAAATGAACGCAAATTAAAGTCCGAAAATCACCAACTTCATCAGCGACTGGATAAAAAATTTAGCTTTGATGGAATTTTGGGGGAATCTCCCGCTTTGGAAAAAGTTCTGGAGCAAGTCAAATTAGTCGGACCATCCAAGGCAACGGTCTTAGTAACTGGAGATACNGGCACGGGAAAGGAACTGGTGGCNCANGCCATCCATCAAAANAGTGATCGNTCGCGTGGACCATTTGTNCCNGTACATTGTGCGGCCCTGCCCTCCAACCTTCTCGAAAGNGAATTATTTGGGCATGAAAAAGGAGCTTTTACCGGNGCCACGGAAAGACGGGTCGGACGTTTTGAATCNGCGAAAGGNGGAACCCTTTTCCTGGANGAAATTGGAGAGATTGATTCATCCACCCANGTTAAANTNCTTCGATTTCTGGAAACNAAATCNATTGAGAGANTAGGNAGCTCNAAAACTTTAGAAGTGGATGCNCGCTTAGTATGTGCAACCAATCGGAATTTACAGGAAATGGTAAATAATGGAGATTTCNGGGAAGATCTNTTCTACCGCCTGAATGTTGTNACGGTNGATCTTCCTTCNCTTCGTGAACGGGGAGATGACATNGTCTTATTACTCCACCACTTCCTAAACTNNTTTGCGGAGGAAAATGGATTTGAGCCNCCANTNCTTGAAGAGGANGCAATCGCAACCCTCTTGCATTATCCATGGCCGGGAAATGTTCGGGAATTACGCAACTTTTGTGAAAACCTTGTGGTCTTAAAAAGAGGAACAAAGATAAACCATTATGACTTGGATCCAAGATTCACCATTCAGGAGATGGAATCCCTATCTGGTGGAACGGTTTCGGTTGTGGGAAAAGAAACCACGGCCCATTCCTTGTCCGTGGAAGAGAATGAAAAGAGATTGCTTCGAAATGCCTTACTCCAATCGGGAGGAAACAAGACTAAGGCTGCAGAACTTATGGGAATCAGCCGCCGTACTCTTCACCGCAAATTAGTTCGTTGGCCGGAACTGGATTTGTAAGAAGTCGGGGAGAAATGGCTGCTCGGGCTGGATTCGAACCAGCGACCAAGTGATTAACAGTCACCTGCTCTGCCACTGAGCTACCGAGCAATANNNCAATTATTTNNATTATGTANGACCGGCTTGGGTACTGCAAGAAATTNNTCNNNGNCNNTTAAANANAGGGNTTCNGGCTTATTNGTNAATGCTNCNTTATGCTCGTTTNTGNCATGNCAANNNANGACAAGCTANGTNATCGNATGACGCAAAAATTNNNCAAGGATTTAAACAANNTTCTTGTCTTACACTAGTAATAAACTGCACCTATTCTTAGAATTTTACACTTCTATACCAATCAAAATTAGATAGTTTTAGCTATCTAGAATAATCATATATTTGAAGTACAAATAAATCGCGGCTTTCAGATCGAGATGCTATGGACTCCTATCGAACACTGCGGAATCGAACTATGCATTTTCGAATTTTCGAAGGTCTCCTTAAGTTGAAAGTCACTGAGTAGCTTACGAACCGCATCTTCCGCCAGATAACCGACTCTTCAAAGTTAAAAACCCTTCGCGTCTTTCATTTTCTTATAGGTTTTTCCAATCTGAGCGTCACTAAAGTGCTTTCGGATCGGATCACCCGCCAAGTAATCGGCTCGCCATTTGAAGAAGTCATCATCCGCNTGCCTTTCCATGTCAAAAGATATGTGAATATCATCAACTTCCGGCTCGTACTCTTCGCCCGCGTGGAGGAGCTTTANGCTCGAATCGTCCGAATTCACCTGGCCGTATAACTTCAGTGGATTCAAACTCGCATAATCCATAAGTAGGTTTTCGACGCTTTTGATCTTTTTCTTTCCATGATTGTAAGTAAAGTAAAAGTAAAGACCACCCAAAAAGACCGCCCAAAAAATAAACTCTGTGCTTTGACCTAATGCAACAGCGAAAAAGAAGATTCCGACCGTTGCTAAAAACAGAAGTCCCTTCGACCTCTCCGGGTCTTTGTTAATTTTAAAGTCCTTGTACAAATAAACATAACTATTGCACACTATGCATGTTTTTAATTTAAATCCTTGTTTCGTTTGTATTTTGTAGCCTACATCCACTTTACCACATTTAAGACAACAAGGGAGATATTTTAGCCTTTCAGGAATCTTCATTTCAATCATAAGTAAGCGTAGCTCACTCCATTGGTCAAATTTTAGATAACTTTCAAGGATTTTTTATATTTCATCGCACTGGTATAAAAGCTTAAAATACAAATCTTTCGATGATAAGTACAATTGCTATCGAGCAGTTTGATTGTTGACCAAAAAAAATAGACGAGTAGTTGTCAATTTAACGAGTGAGCAATTTTCTTTCTCTTCTTTTAATTATAAAAAAGGCCCCTGTTTCGGAGGGGCTTTAACCTATGTGCCTGTGACAATCGTTATAGATTGAAAGACTTCCCAGCCCTTGGATTGCCGTTCGAGGACTGGGTTTTAGGTCTTACATCCCTGACTGCCCGATCCGGGTGTAAAATAAGCCCATTTTTATTTTCATAAGTTTTGGTCTTGAAACAAACAAACGAAACCTAAAAAATCTTTAAATGGTGATTCGATTAGAAACTGCTGGTGATGGTAAACATCGCATTTACGGGAGCACCAACGGTTGCCTGATGAGTATCATGTGCATTTGGGAAGTATACTTCATCAAAAAGATTTTCAACTCTGACTTGTAGACGGGTATTGTCAGTAAGTGCATAAGCAGCTCCTGCATCTACACGAGTATAATCAGGAAGGAAAGCTCTTGGACTTGAATCGTCATGGTCTGTAATGCTAGAGTCTTGATATATTACCCCTAGGTTCATGCTGAACTTGTCGTTGACTAGGTAATTATTCCAAATCGAAAACATATTTTCCGGTGCTTCTTGCGAAGGAACTATAGTGCCAGATAGGTTTGTTTCCGCATCTAAACTGGCATAGCTAGCAGTGGTGTACAAGCCATCCATTAATGAACCAATAACTTGCAATTCAAAACCGGTTACTTCGGATTCCCTCATTTTTGTTTCGGTATCACTAATCCAATCAGGCTTTACAGCGGTGAGTTTAAAAACAGCAGCACTGAGGGATAAGCTATCAGTTATGTCTAAATTGATACCCGCTTCGAGGTTTTCGAATGTATTGGCATCTGTCTTGTGATCATTATTTTTGATATCAGCGTATTGCTCATCATTACGAGCGGTCATTGATTCACTGTAAGCGGCATAGAACGACATATTTTCAGTTGCGTCGAAAATTAAACCAC
Source organism: Verrucomicrobia bacterium TMED60 (assembly GCA_002171765.1). The sequence continues at coordinate 4,948 of NHDN01000003.1, read as the reverse complement.
CACGTGGTGAAATTTCACTATCCGTATCAACAAAATCTGCTGGATTAGCGCTTGAGTTTGATGTTACTGCATCTCTTACATCAAATTCAATTCTGTTGTAACGCAGACCAAGTACAAAACCTAAGGCATCGGTTAGAGCAATTTGGTCTTGAAGGTACAGGGAAAAAACTGAAACATCAGCAAACGCTTTATCAGCCAGAGATGTGGTGTAGTTATTTGTGAGGTTGACAGCATTTATAGCGGTCAATGGCTGATCTACATTACTAACACCAGAGAAAGTGTTATCACTTATCCCAAGATTTGGTGCTATAGCCACCCAGAACTGGTCTTCTATCGCATTACCAGCGTCCGTTCCAACATCTGTATTATAACGATTGTTGTCGTTGTTAATGCTGATGTATTCAACTCCGGCGAGTAAGTTATGCAGAATTCCACCCGTTTGAACCTCACCAGTTATATCCGCTGATAAGGTAGTGCTTTCGCGTTTTGTGGTATCAACATATCCGTCCATTTCGACTTGGTCGGGTGTGCGTCCTGGGACATAATCACTAGCGTAGAGATTTTGGTATAACTTGTCGTGCTTACTGTGAGCTAGCTTAAATTTTCCTGTGAACGTGTCGCTTAATTCAGTTTCGAGAACTGCTCGGAGTATGTGAGCTTCATGGGTGGACAAATTTTTAGTGGCATCACCAAATACAATGTCTTTAAAGCTTTCGACCGGCTGTAAATCAGCTCCGGTTGGAATACCCCGATCGATGAATCTTTCTTGGTCAAGATACTCGTAGGATAAATTTAGTGTGGCACCATCAAAGTTAAAATGCATGGTTGGAGTAACGCCAAATGAATCCCCGTAATAAAAATCCCTGTGATTTTCGAGGCTTTCAGCAAACATATTAATTCTTAGGGCTTTATCCCCAAAATTAATATTTTTGTCAACTTGTGCATTTATTTCTCCAAATGTATCTACACTCCCTTGAACAGTTGTGAAATCTTCACCGATAACACCTTTTTTAGATACCCGGTTGATCAATCCATATGCACCACCAAAACCGGTGACTAGAGCATTGGATCCGCGTAAAACTTCAACTTGTTCAACATTGTAGAGCGGACGATAATACTGAACATCGTCACGAACTCCGTCTAAGTAGAAATCAGAGGTTGTACGCTGACCGCGGAATACTGCAGCGTCACGGTGTCCTTCACCTTGAGAGGTGACGACCCCAGGTGTGTAATCAATGATGTCCCCGATGCTGTTTAAACCTTGAGCTTTGAACTGTGTGTCGGTCATCACAGATATGCTCTGAGGAATATCTTCGAGAGCACCACCTGACATAAGTGAAGACGACAACTTTGGTGCGTCTGCATTAGAACCGACAACATTCAGGGGCGAAAGTTCGGGCGCGTCCTTTTTCTGGGCGTGTCCGGTCGATGCGACTGCCAAACTGGCAAACAACGATAATAGTAGTTTGTTTTTGTTTTTCATAATGGGCTAGCTTAGTTTGTTATTGAGACTCAATCTCAATTGATACTGAGACTCATTCTCAATTTTCAAGTTGTTTGTCAAAGCAATTCTCAATCAAAGTGGAATTGAAGGCTATGGTTTGGTGTAGGTAATTCCGTTTAAACCCCTCTAAATTACAGGGATTTAGCCTATTTACCTCGTGCTATCTTAGTGGAGAATAGCGAACCAAAAGGAGCCTTACACTTTTGGCAGTTTAAGAAATTCCCGAGCTTTATTTACCTTTTGCAATACTTCTTCTTGATCGGTTCCAAGAAAACTAACATGCCCCATTTTGCGTCCGATTCTCGCCTCCCTCTTTCCATAAACATGAAGAGAAGTTCCGGACATGGACAAGATGTTGGACCAATCCGGTGCGGTTCTCGCATCGGGCCAGACATCTCCCAGCAAATTCATCATCACCACGGGTGAAAGTAAATCTGTGCTTCCTAGGGGTAAGCCCATAATTGCCCGTATTTGGTTTTCGAATTGAGAACAGGAACAGGCATTGATCGTATGATGTCCGGAGTTATGTGGCCGGGGAGCGATCTCGTTTACGATCAATCGCCCGTCCGAAGACAGAAAAAATTCAACCGCTAATGAGCCCACATACTGAAAAGCATCTGCAATTGCCAGGGCTACAGTTTCCGCTTGCTGAAGGATTTCTTCTGGAATTCTTGCGGGTACGATGGAGATATCGAGTATGTGATTTCTATGAATGTTTTCAACCGGATCATAACATACCACTTCTCCCATGGCGTTCCGGGCTACGATTACCGAGAGTTCAACATCTAAGGAAATGCATTCTTCTATCACCACTCGTCCGCCGTCAAATTTCAGCCATGCTTCCTCCAGAATGCTATCCTTGGAATCTCCAGAGAGTTTAAGCTGTCCCTTCCCGTCGTAACCAAATTCCGCAGTCTTCACAATTACANCCGTCTCTAACTCCGCAATTCCTGCNTTNAAAGAATGGAGNTCGTTGGCGATTCGAAAGGGAGNACAAGCAAATCCATTTTNGGAAAGAAAAGATTTTTCTCTTTCCCGATGNTGGCAGGTGGTTACCGCAAGGCTGTTNGGATAAAGTGGGATTCTTTGCTCTACTGCTTNNAGNGTATNANTGGGTAAATTNTCAAATTCAACGGTTGCCACTTTTACCNTGGANGTAAAAATTTCCAATGCTTTGGGATCATCAAAAGGAAGGTCCAGTAATTCGTCCGCGGTAGCGGCCGCTCCCGAACGGTCACCACCTGTCCAAGAGAGAACCTTAAATCCCATTCTTCTGGCATCGAGGGATAACATGCGTCCCAACTGGCCCCCTCCTAGGACGCCAATCCATTGATCGCCTCCGGTGGACATGATTAAGTTTCTTGGGATGGAAATTCGCTCGCTTCGATCAACTGTTTTTGTTCTTCCCTGAAATCCTTAAGCTTTTGGGAAAGTTCTTCATTTCCCGCAGACGCAAGCATGGAAATGGCAAATAATGCCGCATTGGTCGCACCAGCCTCACCGATTGCAAAGGTAGCGGTCGGAATCCCGGCTGGCATTTGAACAATCGAAAGAAGAGAATCTACCCCTTGAAGAGTTCTGGACTTCACCGGCACCCCCAAAACAGGAAGGGTAGTCATGGAAGCAGCCATACCCGGTAAGTGTGCTGCCCCACCCGCTCCAGCGATGATACACTTGAGCCCACGAGACTCTGCAGCCTTGGCATATTCATAAAGCAAATCAGGAGTACGGTGGGCACTGACCACCTTGGCTTCCCATGCAACCCCGAACTTGTCTAAAGTTTGGGTTGATTTTTCCAGTGTGGGCCAATCTGATAGGCTCCCCATGATTACTCCCACGCTAGGTGTACTTGAATTAGACATCCATTAAATTGATAAGAAGCAAATGCAAGCAAGCAAGATCAATTCAACTTAGAATTTTGAACTTTTTAATTTTAATCAGATAAAGGTGTGGAATGAATTGAATTTTAAGGATTTTGGATGAGCAAGTTTTGATGGGTGCATTTTGAATGAATTTAAACTACGATTAAGGAATTATGAGAATTTATTACCTAGTACTAAAAATTTTGCTATCTTCACCGGTTCTTTTTTCAAGTACCGGGGTGAGTTCGAATGCACCTGGTGTGATCTTCTATGCTGGTATTGGAGAGGCCGATTTTGGAGAAGATCCCCATGCGGTCCATGGAATTGGCACTTCCGATGGCGGTTATTTGGTGGTGGGCAAAAGCCTAGATATTTCCGGGTCAAGCGACGCTTTTGCTTTAAAAGTTGTTCCCAATAATTGGTCGGGGTATCTACACCTAAGCCCACCCAGTGAAGCAAGCAACGCTACCTGGTCTTGGAGCCTTGCTCGCGGAGAAAGCGGGAAACAGGATGGATTTAATCAAGTTGCTGAGGTTGGAAGTGCTTTATTTCTTGCCGGTTTCAAGGGAATGTCGGATGGAAGTGAGGATTCCTGGTTAGTAAAGGTTGACTCAAGCACAGGTGGTGTAATTTGGGAGCACACGCTTTCGGAATCCCAAAGTGGAACTTCCTCGGCATTTGAAGTGGTACACGCAACTTTCCAAGGAGGGTTGATCACAGGGGGTGTGACCGAAGCAGAAAAAGGAGGGTTGGAGGGTTTCAAATCCTATGGGAATCCTTCAAGCGGAACCGCATTTGTTGCCTATTATGGCCCGTCCCTGGTTCAGGCAAGCAGTATGCCAAGTGCCCCGACATGGTATCAAAACCTTAGTGATTCCCTGACGGTTAAAGCAGTTCGCCCCATTGGAAACACTGGGGAGTTTATGGTCCTGACTTCGGGAGTAAATTATCCCCATGAAGCCATGCTAAAAAAGTTGGATTCTCAAGGCTCCTTGTTATGGTCAAAATCTTATCCTTCCAGAGGGGAACCAACCGACCTATGCGTGATCAAAAAAGATGGAGAACCTCAAGGGTTTGCTTTTTGTGGACATGGTGGAAAGACTTCTGGAATTTTAGATTCCTACCTTACTGGACTTGATTTGAACGGTACGATCCAGTGGTCCCAGGAATTTGGTGATCCGGTTGGGGGAGTCGACAAGTTCGCTGGCTTGGGTGCGGGTAATCCTTTATTAATTTATGATGAAAGCTGGGGAATACAGGCAACTGATGATGGAGGCATGATCGTAGCCAGTGGAACAGGAATTGAAGGGTGTCAACCTTGGCAAGGAACCGATGCCAATCAAACAAGGATTTCCATCTTAAACGAATGTCAGGCCGACCCTAGAAACGATTGGAGAGGTATGATTACCAAATTTGACCAAAATGGAAACATGGTATGGCAAAGGGTTGATTCCTTCCTTTCACCCGAGGGAGACGCAACGGTCTCATCTGCGTGCGAATATGTTTCCATCACTTCAGATGGAAAACTGTTATCGGTAAATGATGAAGCTTTTGGGGTCGGTATCCTAGTACTGGAAGCGGA
>NHDN01000061.1 GCA_002171765.1 Verrucomicrobia bacterium TMED60 | reverse complement strand
TGGTCATTGGACATGGAGTGACCGGAAATAAGGATCGGCCCCTAATCATGGCCTTGGCGGAATCAGTTGAAAATGAGGGCTTGTCGGTGTTGCGTTTNTCATTTTCGGGCAATGGATTTTCGGGTGGAGATTTTCGGGATTGTACNATTTCCAAGGAGGTTGAAGACTTGAAAGCNNTNGTAANTGCGGCNGAAGNAAATGGATATAAGGTGACCTACGCCGGGCATAGCATGGGGGGAGCCGTGGGGGTATTGGCGGCGGCCAATGATGACCGGATNCGAAACCTGATNTCGTTGGCGGGAATGGTAAATACNCAGGCCTTTTATGATCGGGAATTTGGAGAGGTTACACCCGGGGAGGGAACTATGTGGGAAGAGCCGGAATGTCCACTTTCCCTGAATTATAAGAATGATATGTATGAAATTGGATCGGTGGGCAGCAGGGCATCGGAGGTGAAAGTTCCCTGGTTGTTGATCCATGGCGATGCGGATGATGTGATTCCGGTTGAAGATTCCCGGGAAATTTATGCCTTGGCGAATGAGCCCAAGAANNTCATCGAGATCCCGGGGGCGAATCATGTATTTTCCGGTGCCGGNGAGGAACCGGTGATTGAAGCGGTTATTTCCTGGCTCGGAGAAAAACTGGCNGGNTAAGAATAGGAAAAATTCTTATTCGTAAGACCACTTCATGACCCAGGGATCATGAAAAGTTTGCTGGGCAGATTTGAGCTTTTGCTTGTAGGCCTCCAATGGCTCAGCGAAGTCGGGCTTACCCGCCAAATTGGTGGATTCTTCCGGATCTTCATCGATTTTAAAGAATTCAAATTCGGGACGGTGAATGTATTGGCGAACGGTTTTTTTTCCGTAGGGAGCGGAAAGTGATTTTTGATACTGGGCCTGAAAACTACTGGCCGCCCAGAGGTCGGAAGCGAAGGGATAGGGAAGGGGATGGGCAATGTTCCAGATGAGTTTGAACTCTTTATCCCGGTAGACCCGCATGGGATAATACATTTGAATCTCATGAAAGGTATGGGAGGCGAAGATACTGGACCAATGCTCAGCTTTTGCATTTCCAAGGACGGAAACCCAGGACTTTCCATGGTAGCTGGATAATTTACTGGTGATGCCCCGGTTCTCATTTGGGGCTTTGGTCTTGGGTGCAGGAAAGGATTTGGCGGGATCTTCCCACTGCATGGGCCGATTCTTTTGGGTATCCAGGGCACCCGCGAAGTCGAGCAGGCTGGGGGTGATATCAATATGACTGATCAGGGCGGGGTGCCGAACGCCCCGCTTTTTCTCATAGGGGTTGCGAACCACAAAGGGTACGCGGAGGCCGCCTTCATAGACCGTGGTCTTTCCTCCGGCAAAGGCCATGCCGTGATCTGAGGTGAATACGATCATGGTCTTTTCATAAAGGTCGGCACCCTTCAGGATTTCAATCAGGCGGGCAAGGCCCTGATCGATTCGGGAAACGCTCTGGTAATAGTGAGCAAGTTCCTCCCGGGTTTCCGGGGTGTCGGAAAGAAAGCTGGGGATTAGTACATCTTTGGGGTCGTAAAATACTTCCTTCACACCTTCATGTTCTTCCCGGTTTGGCTTATTACCAAAGAGATCGGGTTTAAGTTTATTTTTCGAGGTCATGTCTATACCTCCCCCCCGGTGAGGATCGGATGGGGCAAAGTAGAGAAAAAAGGGCTGGTCGCTTTTTTCAGTGATAAAATCTTCGGACTTATTGGCCATATCAACCGCATTCCGTTGTTTTCCTTTCATGTAGGTCTGGAATTGAAAGACTTCCTCGGGAGAGACATGAAACTTACCCATATGTCCGGTGCGATAACCGGCCTTGGCCAGAGCCCGGGGAAGGGAAAGGCTAATGACATTGAAGTAGCTGGAAAACTTATGAAAAGCATGCTGGTGGCCATATTGGCCATTGGCATGATTATGCAATCCACTCATGACCACGGACCGGCTGGCGGAGCAACTGGCGGTGGTGGCGTAGGCATTTAGAAAGAGGGTGCCGTCCTTGGCGAGGGAGTCGATCGCAGGGGTTTGGGCAACGGAGTCACCATAGCAACCGAGGGTGGGAGACTGGTCATCGGTGATGAAGAAAATAATATTTCGTTCCGCCGAGAAGGCGAGGGCATGAAAGAATAANAGGGATGCAAAAAAGGATGAGAAACGCGACATTCTTTCAGCATTTGAAGATCAAAGCAGGAGAGTCAAGCATGGCTTTAAAAGTATCAGCGAATTCTTCGGGCTCGACCCGAAACAAATTTTGAGGCATTACCAAAATTTATGAGCAATCAAAAATGTCGCTGGGGAATTCTAGGAGCCGCGGGAATTGCCCAAAAAAATTGGCAGTCCATTCGAAATGCCGGGAATGCTGAACTGGTTGCGGTGGCCAGCCGGGAAGTTTCCAAGTCTCAGGAATTTATNGATCGTTGTAGTGCCCAAGTTCCCCATCCCCATACCCCCGTTGCCCTGGGTGATTATGATGAACTTTTAGCCCGGGAAGATATTGATGCGATTTATTTGCCCTTACCCACCGGCTTACGCCATCAATGGGCGATGAAGGTGGCAGCGGCGGGGAAGCATTTGCTCTGTGAAAAGCCCTGTGGGAGCAATATGGAACAGGTTGAGGAAATTACGGCAGCCTGTGAGGATGCCGGGGTACAATTTATGGACGGGGTGATGTTCATGCACAGCGAGCGGATGAATAAAATCCGGGAGGTGATGGAGGACGGAGAAACCATTGGTAGCCTCCGACGAATCCATACCCAGTTTAGTTTTTGTGCTCCGGAAGAATTTCTCCAAGAGAATATAAGAATGCACAGTGATCTTGAACCCCATGGTTGCCTGGGGGATCTGGGATGGTATACCTTGCGCTTTATACTTTGGGTGATGAACTATGAAACTCCCAAGTCAGTAACCGGGCGGCTATTGAATGCATCCGCGATGACTGGAAGTCCCAAGCAGGTACCCACCGAGTTCTCCGGAGAGGTTTTGTTCGAAAAAGTATCGGCTAGTTTTTACTGCTCCTTTTTGACCGAGCATCAACAGCTGGCCCACCTCAGCGGGAATAAGGGAAATTTAAGAGTGGATGATTTCGTCCTTCCATATTACGGGAACCGATTGGGTTTTACCGCATCCAATTCGATCTTCGATTGCGATGTTTGTGATTTTCGAATGGAGCGACGCGAGACGCATCATCAGGTCGAGGAATATGCCAGTAGTCATCCTTCGGCTCAGGAATCGAACCTCTTCCGGATCTTTTCCGACTTGGCTCTTTCCGGTCAACCGGATCCACACTGGCCCAAGATTACCCGGCTTACNCAAAAGTTGATGATGACCTGTATGGAGTCCGCAGAGCAGGGTGGAACCGAACTGAGTTGGAGCTAAACTCTAGGAAGAGCTAGCCGAGACCGGACCAAGAGGGCAGGAAAGAGCGGCTGCAATCCCCCGGATAATTTGAATCTCGGTGTCGGAAATCACCCCATCGTGCTCGGCGACTTTGGAACATGCATCCAAGAAGGAGCGTTTGGCAAGCGGGGTCATTTTATTGAGTTTGAGCAGGGCGGCATCCATTGACCCAAGGTCGTTGCATTTTTCAACTGGGGGAAGATGGACTGGTCTGGAACGATCGAGGGAGCGAAATCCTTTTTNATAGGATTGGACCACTTGTTCGGGCTCTCCACCAAAGTGGGCAAGGGCACCGAGGAAAATAGAACACTCGTTGATCCGGCTCTTTAGGGATGCCCGACCATGAAGGGCTTTCGTGGAATTATTGGATTGGTGATTTAGTTGATATCCAATGATCTTCTGCAGGCTCCATTCAAATAGATCGATCTTTTGATCAGCTTGCATCAAGGAATCAATCAGGGTTAAGAAATCCTCCATCTGGGCGGGAGAAAAGAGAGTGAAAGAGGGGGCACTTTCTTCAATCAGGAGATATTTTAATTCGCAACTGAGTTCTTGAATTTGAGGAAAAATTTTCTGGGTTAGGGTGGTGGTATCCTGATCGGTATCACGCAGAATGAGTTGGGTNTGTTGATCACGGACNGAAGAATTTTTAGAATCCAAAAGAAGGGCAAAGAGAATACAGCGACAACCGGTGGGTTCCTTGGCAAGGGATAGAAGGGCGGGAGAAATCTGTTGAAGTAAGCTCTGGGCATGTTTGATCTGTTTTTTTTGCGGACCTTCAAAGGATTTTAAAAAGGAGTCACGGGTACTCGGGCCGGAATTATTTTGGGCATCTGGGGAAGGAGCAGGTTGAGGGGAGGCCCCGGTTGTGGGTCCGGAAGTACCGGCAAATCCACTGATTTGTGAAGTTGAGCCATCTACTTGTTCGGAGATCTTGTCGGTATCCGGATATTCACTGGCCCAATTGGGCTCAATCCGGCGGATACGCAAGGGAAGGGGGGGATGAGTGGCGAACATACTCGAGAGAGCAGAACTGAAGAAAAAATGACTGTAGTCCCCGGCCAGGCTGGATTGGATCTCAGAGCCTGAGGAAAAGCCACCGATACGCTTGAGGGCACCGGATATTCCTTCCGGATTCCGGGTAAATTGAACCGCGGAGGCATCGGCCAGAAATTCCCGTTGCCTGCTGACCGCCGCACGAATCAGGGAGCCAAAGAAGCCACCTACCAAGCCGATGATGAAGATTCCCAATCCAATCATGACCAAGGCAGCTCCTCCGTTATCATTGTTGCTACTCCTACGGCGGGAGGAACCGGATACCCGCATCATAATTTCACCAATTCGGGAGAGAAAAATAATCCCGAAGATGATCCCACTGAGCCGGATATTTAAGCGCATATCACCATTGAGAATATGGCTAAATTCGTGAGCAATCACACCTTGTAATTGATCACGGTTCAATTTCTCCGCACAGCCACGAGTGATACCAACCACCGCATCCGCGGGTGAATATCCGGCAGCAAAGGCATTGATGCCATCTTCTTCCAATAAATATACCGGAGGTACGGGGGTACCGGATGCAATCGCCATTTCCTCCACCAAGTTTAAGATTCGGGTTTCCAATGGATTCGCGGTGTTGGGTTGCAATCGTTTTCCACCCAGGGACTCAGCCACAACTTTTCCACCGCCGGAAAGAAAGGCGATCCGAATAAGACTGGCAAGACCAACCACAAGGATCGTACCGAGGGCGACCATAATGAACAATTCCAGGGACCAAGAGAGTTTTGAAAGATCTTTGTCTTGAGAGCCAACCAGAGAGAGCAGGGCAAATAAACTTACGATTATTGAAACGACTGCCAGGCAAAAGAGAAAAACCAAGTTCGAGCTCTTGGCCCGGGCTTTATCTTGTTCCGTAAAAAAATCCACGGATTACAACCAGAGTTTGAAGAAGAAAATAAGCTTAGAATTGAACCTTGGGAGCGTCCTTGATTTCTTCACTTTCAAATTCCAGCAAAGTGGCATCCTGACTGTGTCCAAACATTCCGGCAAAAATAACCGGTGGAAAGGTTTGCTTGTAGGTATTGTAAGCGGTGACGGCATCATTGAATGCCTGCCGGGAGAATGCGACTTTGTTCTCCGTAGAACTAAGTTCCTCCTGAAGGTTTGCCATATTTTGATTGGCTTTCAAATCCGGATAACTTTCAGACAAAGCAAAGATCCGCCCAAGGGCACCGCCCAGTAANGTTTCCGCCCCGGCAAGTCCGGCAATGGCCCCGGCATCCCCCGGGTTTTGGGAGGCATTTTTTAGGCTGGATTGAGCTTGATTACGGGCTTGAATTACCGCCTCTAAGGTCTCTTTTTCATGGGCCATGTACCCCTTAACGGTTTCAATCAAATTGGGGATGAGATCATATCGTCTCTGAAGTTGTACTTCAATTTGAGAAAAGGCATTTTCAAACCGATTTTTAAAGGTTACCAGTTTATTGAAGATGCCGACCACGACCATGACGGCAATAAGTGCGATGACAACAAGAACGATGAGGGTTTCTAACATTTTTCGATGGAGTTGAGCGTGATAATACTAGTTTTATTTAGAATGAGGATAGGCTAATCCGTCAAGCGTTCAGTTGGATAAAAGAATAATTAGTTTTGAGATTCGTAAAGGATTTTACCTTAGGATAAAAAATTATTACTCAAAATTGTTAAGATTTCACTTGTCGGGATGCCTGAATCCTAAGATTTCTCTAGTTTCCAGATTTCTTTGTTCCTTCCTTTCAATCAAAACCCATGAAATGTAATCCCTTCCCGTTGTTTTTCTTATTTCTTTTTTTCTATTCCATAGTAGATGGAAAAAAGCCAAACCTGGTCTTCTTTTTTACCGATGACCAAACTTCGAGTGTGTTGGGATGCTATGGGCATCCCTTGGCGAAAACTCCAAACATTGACCGACTGGCAAAAGAAGGAACCCGATTTACCAATGCCTTGGTAAGTCAATCCATTTGCTGGGTCAGTAGAACCACCATACTCACGGGCTTGACCGGTAGAAGTTATGGAGTGCCCGGAAATCATGATATGGCTAAACCGGAAGCGGTTGAAAAACTTTATGTCGATCTTTTGAGAGATGCCGGGTACCGAACTGGGTTTGCAGGGAAATGGCATGCCAAGATGCCCAAGGGTTGGAAGGCTCAGGATCATTTTGATTTCTTTGATCCAATTGGAAGAAATCCATTCTACAAGAAGCAAGCAGATGGGACCTTGCGGCATGAGACCGAATTAATTGTGGACCGGGGAATTGAGTTTCTGGAAAACCAACCTTCGGGTAAGCCTTTTGCTTTAAATATGTGGTTTAATGCATGTCACGCCGAAGATGGTGACCGGCGTCCGGGAATCGGACATTTTCCGTGGCCGCGGGCGATGGATGGAATGTATGAGGAGGACGAGATCGCACCCCCTCTTTTGAGTGATCCTGAGATCTTTGAAAAGCAACCCGGGTTTTTAAAGACCACCATCAATCGGGAACGATTCTTTTGGCGATGGAATACCGATGATCGATACCGTACCAACATGCGGGCTTATCTTCGAATGGTCAGCGGTATTGATCATGCAATGGGTCGCTTTCTAAAAGCGTTGGAGGAAAAAGGCTTGGCGGAAAATACCATCATTGTATACACCGCGGATAATGGGTACCATATGGGAAATCGGGGCTTTGCCGGGAAATGGTCGCATTATGAAGAATCACTCCGGGTCCCCATGGTCGTCTTTGATCCAAGAGTGAGTGAGAAGGCCAAAGGACAAGTGCGGGAGGAGGCAGTCTTAAATTTGGATCTTCCCTCTACCTTCCTCTCCTGGGCCGGAGTTGAGATTCCTAAAAGATACCAGGGTAAAACCTTTCATAAATTGATCACAGACNCNAAGCGAATCCCTTGGCGTACCCATACTTTTCACGAGCATTTTGCGGTTCGGCACCGTATTCCTGCTTTCGAAGGGATGCGGAGTAACCGTTATAAATATGTCCGGTATGTGGATCAGGGAAATTACGAATTTTTACATAATTTAAGAAAGGATCCAAAGGAATTGGTCAACCTGGCCGGCGATCCCAAGCATGCAANAAAACTCAAGGAAATGCGGGAACTTACCGACCGCAGAGTTGAGGAATTAGGAGGTCCATTAGCGGAGAAAACAACTCCTCTTTCCCTTTCGACCGATCCCTATCCTAAAGCGGCCGCCACCGTGGCCAATCGACCCGGATCCGATGGTTTCTCCAACCTGATTGCCTCAGGNAATCGGATTCGTAACTGGTCGGGGGACCCGAAATACTGGACTAAAAAAGACGGGGTATTGATTGGCACNACCGATGGTTCNTTGAAAATGAACCGTTTTATNACCTGGAAGGCAGCGACGGTTCGAAACTTNGACCTTCGGGTGAAGGTCCGGGTATCANCCGGAGGGAACAGCGGAATTCAATACCGTGGAACTTCCCGTCCAGATCTTGGGCTCGATGTGGTCACCGGGTATCAGTGCGATGTGGTNGCGGATAAGCCGGANTACAANGGTATGCTTTATGAAGAGAAGGGAAGACGGATTTTATCTCANACCGGGGAAAAAGTAGTGATTGATNCGAGCGGACAACCTTGGATTACCGGGAATTTTGAAGTGAAACCATTCAAGCCCGGTCAATGGCATGAATACAGAATCCGNGTGGANGCCAACCATCACCGCCATTGGATTGATGGACACCCGACTGCCGACTTAATTGATCTGGATGAAAAAGGTAGGTTGATGGAAGGAGTTTTGGCGATGCAGGTGCACAAGGGNCCNGCGATGACCATAGAGTTTAAAGATATGAGAATCAAACATCTGCCCGACGATTTACCTATCCGGTCTGCGGAGGAGCATCCGATTCCCCNGGGTTCCAAGGGAGTACGACCGCAAGGTAAATTACCCAAAGGCTGGAAAGCCCCAGAGTTTTCCAGATAAAAAGATTAATTCTGCAGACCCAATACCGGGCGGATCCAAAGCCGCCAACGTTGGTAACCGAGCTCATTGACATGAAGGTTGTCGGGATCCCAAATTTCGGGGTAAAAACTTTGATTTGGTTTAAGTAGGGTGGGAGCAAGGTCGATAAAAGTAAGCCGGGAATCCCGCAGGGCAAGATTCTTGATTTTTAAATTGAGGGATTGATAAAGATTCCACTTTGAAATTCTTTTGGGGGAGGGCTTGCAGGAAAGATAAAAAAGAGAAGTGCCCGGAAGATCTTTTTTGATTTTAAGCCAGAGGGTTTTGAAATCATCAAATACTTGAATTACTGGCTTTCCATTCCAAAGATCATTTTCTCCACAATAGAAAACGACCTTTTGAGGTTGGTAACGCGGAAAGAGTAGGGGGTAATAATAGAGTACATCTGAGATCTGGGACCCGCCAAAGCCCCGGTTTAGAAGATTTAATTCAGGAAAGTCACTGGCTAAACTATCCCACCTTCGAATGCTCGAGCTTCCGGTAAAAAGGGTGAGTTCATCAGGATTCGGTTTCGAATGCTGATCATCCCGGGCAAATTTCTCAAAACTTTCAGAAAATCTTTCTGGATCCGGATCTTTTAAGGTTTCCGCACAAGAAAAAGAGAAAACAAGAAGGAAAGAAAAAAGACGTAAAATTTCGTTTCTATGTGTAATTTGAAACTTCATGGAGTGAGAAGAAACAAAAAAGATCAGTNGCCATCCACCAACCTCCCGATGCCCCCAAGTANGGATCCTTCTCCTTGGTTTTTACCACCGGTACTCGGAGCACATTGAAGGACCCGGTCAGCAAGGCGTGAGAAGGGAAGGCTTTGNAACCAAACCGTNCCAAAGCCACTGAGCGTNGCAAGNAAGAGNCCTTCGCCNCCAAAAACCATCGACTTTAAGCCACCGGCCATTTGAACATCATAATGGATGCTTTCATCAAATGCGACGATGCAACCGGTATCGACCCGGAGGGTTTCCCCGTTTAGTTCTTTTTTTACTACGGTGCCTCCAGCATGAACAAAAGCTTTTCCATCTCCGGTAAGTTTTTGGAGGATAAATCCTTCTCCGCCAAAAAAACCGACTCCTAACTTTTTTTGAAATGCGATCGAAATTTTGGTTCCCATTGCCGCACAAAGAAAGGAGTCCTTCTGGCATATAAGGTTCCCTTGAAGTTGCTTTAGATCGACGCAAATAATCTTACCAGGATAAGGAGCGGCAAAGCTAACTCTTTTCTTTCCGACTCCTTGATTAGTGAAATGAGTCATGAAAATCGATTCCCCGGTAAGGGCCCGTTTCCCGACATCCAGTAATTTCCCTAAAAGTCCTTGGTTGGGTTGGGAACCATCCCCCATTTTTGCTTCAAAGGTGATGTTGTCCTCCATGTAATTCATGGCACCCGCCTCGGCGACAACCGTTTCACCCGGATCTAATTCGATCTCCACAATTTGCATATCATCCCCGATCAATTCGTAATCTATTTCATGACTATTCATCCAGGTAATGAGTAAGCAAAGTGAGAATCGGTGCAATCTGTATTTTTTTGGGATTCTTGAAAACGGGGGAAAACAGGAAAACCTTGATATTCTATAAAATTTTGGAGGGGGATTAGAGCAAGTGGTGGCCTGCGTTGGAAATTTTCTCATCGGTGTGCTAAGTTAGGTANTTGAATCGTAGAGATAGATATTCCAAGATGTTTTCCGGGTTAGGCAATTCAGTCCGGGGGAAAAATCAACGGGTATGTTTTGAGCAAGCGATTGTATGGAGTTTGGAATTTCTTCAAAAAGATGACCGAATTGTCTGGTATTTATCGATTCTTCAAAGGTTTTCTTTTTTGAAGCTGTTGGAAAAGAGAAAACCAATCTCCCGAAAGCTTTCAAATAAGATGAGCCGTAAATTAAGAGGTTTTCAGGAATCCAGAATCCAGGATGACTTCGATGCGTTTGAGGAGGGGCAATGGGAACATTTTGCAAGTGTCCAGGCGGTCTATTCTAATCCTTCCATGTTGGACTACCGATTTTATGATGATGAAGAAGAGGGGCTGCAGCCTAAATCGGTATCGACGATATTTTCGGATTTCTCGAATCTTGAACAAAAGTTGCAGGAAAAAGGCGGAGGTGCAAGGTTCTGTAATGATGGCGACATGGTTTTAGATTTTAAGGATGGATGGGCCTGGTTCTTAATCAAGGCAGGATTTTCGAGACAGGAAGCCATGGCAATGAGACATTGTGGAAATGGGGACGGGAATGGCGGGGACCAACTTTTTTCCTTAAGAGAACCAATATCAAAACCCCATGGGGTTTGCTGGAAACCACACCTTACCTTTATTCTTAGGAAAGGATATCTTGGAGAAATGAAAGGCTTTGCCAACCAGAAGCCCGATGCTTCTTATCANACCTACATCGAGAAGCTCTTAAAGATCGATGGAATTGAAGGAATTACCGGAGGTGGGTATTTACCCCAAAACAACTTTGANTTNCTTGATTTAAATGANTCATCAAGAATTGAGATATTAGAAGAGAAACCANATTTTGACTTCGATCTAATTGGNAATGGTGGGCAAACCCTGCACAAGGATGGAANTGGGNNTAAATGGAAACATTTTAGTCGGGCNAATTGCCCGGAACAAGCGATGAGCCATCTATCGCTGGAAGAACGCAAGGAGCCANAATGGTTAGCCTTNCAATCTCCCTTTTCAACATCCACAAAAGAATATGAAAATACTTTGGCATTTTGTGCNTATGATCGAGGATCGGTGAGTAANTTACATATTTTGAACGAATGGGTGAATTCTGCAAGNCTTGCCNNAATCCTGCACCATCCCATGCTTAGCNTAATTCAGGAAAGCCTNCTGGTTCCNGAATCCACTTGGGATAAAATTACNAGCCATCNGGAACTGGANAGNTTAATGAAGCTNAAGCCANGCTTNTTTCGGGGCACTTCTTTNGGNCTGATTTTCGAAAATTTTGGATGNTGTGATGGATTTGTGGAGGTAATCAACGATCAACTCAATTTGAATTTGAAAAACCTTTCGGATGGGGTGGAACTCCTCTCTTTTTCNTCGCTTCAATCCTTCGCNAGGAGGACTGGNNTTGGATCNNTNATTCGAAAAAGTAAAAGTTTGATCAAACTACCAGANCACTANTGNTCCGATCTTTTTCANTTGGGCTGGCTGACCTTCCGGAAGCGAAAATGTCCATTCAGTCCGATCTATCTACANTTGCAAAAAGAGGCNGTAATGTATCTTTTCGCGAGCTTAGACTTATCGGGNTNGGTGACACCAAAAGAATTGATGCAGGAATTAGTCTATCGATTTGGACCACCTGATATTTTTCAATCTCCCCGATTGTTGGTTGCATAATTTTGATGTTCGAACTAATTACTATATTTTTGCCGAGATAGCTCAGTTGGTAGAGCAACGCATTCGTAATGCGTAGGTCGTCGGTTCGAATCCGATTCTCGGCTCCATTTCTATTCCGAAATTTGCATTTCTATATAACTTGTGCGATTAGATTAATCGGATGTCGAAATTCAAAAAAATCTAATATTTGTAAGGTTAACCTGTCGAAGTTGAATGTAATGCTAAAGGAACATTAGAATATAAAGCAGAGCTTTAAAAGATATCCTGCTCGATGGGCATATTCTCAGCGAGTGAAAGAGGAATTGCAGAAGCAACCCCATACATCCTAGGAGGAAGCTTACGCTCAAGCCAATCAAATAAAAAGAGAGAGTCAAAAAGCAAAAGCAGATTTATTATTAAAGAAGAACCCACAAAGAGAAAGAAGCCCATACAAAAGATAAAGATACCACGGAGAGTCACCTTAGAGAGGCGATTGAGGCTGGGGAGTCCTACTGGGGAGGAACTGGAAATGGCACTCAAGACCTTAAGAACTGGAGTCTATCCAACGATTTCATCCTCGAATAAGGAGTCATCTGAAGAAGGCTATAAAAGATAGAGTTCAAAAAGAATGATGTATAGCATGTCGCGTTAAAATAATTCGAATTTACAATCAGTATAAATCTCAGCAGGCTGTAATTTTAATTTCTTCGATTCTTGAACTTGATCTCGCTTGCTCTTTGGGATTCGGAGGACTATCGCAATAGACATGCATTACTTAAATGTAATCCTCTTCTCAATCCTGCTTCTACAATACAGTTGCTCGGATCCAGCGGATCCAAAACCTAACCCCCAAAAAGATCAAGGTACCCTTGCACGCCGGGAAAAGATCAAAATGCTTGAAGCTCAAGTGAAATCCCTGCGGTGGGAAAACACCCGTCTTGCTTTGAAAGTTCGCACGGTGGATGGAAATAGAATGGTTAAGGATAAACCAACGGGGCTTTGGCATTATGATGTTGAAAGAATTCCTTACACAGGAATGGTGGTGGAGAAATTTTCAGATGGTACCCCCCGGGGGGAAGCAAGTTTTATCAAAGGTAGAAAAGATGGAATGGAAAGATTTTGGTACCCTAATGGTAAGCTCAAAGAAGAAAGTCACTGGTTTGACGGCCAACCCGATGGAATCATGCAAACTTGGAATCAAGAGGGAGAAGTCCAACGCATTGTTCGATACAAAAGAGGTGAACTCATTGAAGTGCTCAAAGAATGAACCAAGTTGGAAGTTCTTCAGTAAGGATATTGAAGCCCACGGGGCAAGCGAACGGGTCCGATCCATCTAGGTCGTTCGCAAAAAATTGGCAAATCTGGAAGAGGGTGTTGTTTCGGATTAGAAGAAGGGCGTAAATTTGTAAGTACTTGGGGCACTAATATTTGATAAGCTTCCAGAGGAGAACCATAAGCAAAAGTTAGAAGTAAATCATGCCTTTGATTTGGCCGATTAGTGTGATGGAAATCCAGAACGCGAATCTCTCCACCAGCCCCCTCAAGGTCAGGGCAAAAATAATGGAGTTGATCTGGGGTANTGCGGTCGAAGCGAACAAGAATGTCTCCTTGTCCGGTGCCATTTCCTAAAATCCCTGTTTTGTATTCTAAGTCAGAATCTTCAGAATCCGTCCCAATCATAAATGCTTTCGCGTAAGTTTTGTTATCCAATCGCAGGCGGTAGTTAAGATTTCGGTCCAAATATAGCGTTCTTGAACTGGAGGCATTATCATCTAAGTCAGGATCGCCTTGAATGACAAAACGACCGTTTTGCCAAGACACAGGTAGAAGAATTTCAATTGCGATCAATTGAACGGTTTTCCACTGGATTTCATATTCTCTAGCTTTTTTGAGAATGGGAAGCATGGCTTCTTCATGAATGCGTTCGGGTGTAAAGCGGGAAAGGTGTCTCCATTCGTTTCTCCAATTATGCTTAAAAGCAAGGTCCCACCTTTGCTCCGCAGTACTTACATCTTGCGGAAAAGGGAGCGAATGAATGCTTATCAAATCATTGCGAAGGGATTGATTACGAATATTTTGAAGCAAAAATTTAAAGTTTTCTTCAGAAATAGAAAAGATCGATGAATCGTACAGACTNTTAAAGTTATTGGTTCTAAAGGAGTCAAAAATCTTTCGACCNAGTGCTTCCTTTGGATGAACTTGGGCAGATAAAGTGGAAAATGTAAATGCAATGATAAGGGTTGCAGATACCTTGGAGAACATACGATTCATTTCTTACAGACTAGAGAATTCTTTTGATCCTACAAGCAGGAAGAATTGTAAAATTTTTATCAATTTACGAAAAATTCTAAATCTGGATCATGAATTGCATTAAAAGAAAAAATGAAAAGAAATGGGTTATTGGATAGCAGGCAATTAGAAGCATTTGAAGTGCTTTGTTCGACGGGTAGTTTTACGGAAACTGCTAAGAGGTTGTTCCTGACCCAGTCCGCGGTGAGTCATTCAATGAAGTCCTTGGAAGATGAAGTAGGAAGTCAGCTTTTCAGAAGGCAAGGTAAGAAATTTTCAATTACCGAAGCAGGAGACCGCTTATTGCGATTTGCTCGTCCATATCTGGCAGAAATGCAATCCCTCCGCGATGAATTGAGTGGTTATGAAAAGTTTGGCTCCGGGAGACTAAGACTGGGTGCAAGTCCCCAGGCATGTCGTTTTTTATTACCACCGATTCTCACGAAATTTAAGGAAGCACATCCGCATTGCAGGTTTGAAGTCAAGGCGGATGATACTCCGAAATGCTTGCAGATGTTGAATCAAGGAGAGATCGATTTGGCGGTGACTCTTGAACCGATCAAGAGCAATGAAATTGAATTCGTTCCTTGTTTTTCTGACGAATTGAGGTTGGTACTACTTCCTGANCATGANTGGTGCAAAAAAGGTAAGATTGATTGGGACGAAGCGGNNACTGAAAATTTTATNCTNTATAATCGTTCAAGTTATACCTTCCGGCTCTTACACGATTATCTGGANGGCAAAGGTATCAAACTNANTTCCTNCATGGAAATTAGCANCCCCGAGGCAACGAAAGAACTNATTAAGGTTGGAATGGGAGTNGGTATNATGGCTGGTTGGGCGGTNGAAGAGGAGCGTAAACGTGGAGAATTNGAAAGTTTGTCNCTNGGTNTACCNAAATTGACTAGGACTTGGGGAATCTCGGTTCGTAAAGGCAGAAAACTTAACAAANCAGAAAGAATTTTNATCAAAATCGGNGANGAATCAGGTTGTCATTGGATGGTAAACAAAGAGAGNTAGCGGTTTATCNCCATGTTGTTTTCTTGCATGGAAGAAGAATTCCATACAAAAACAATGGATGAATCTAAATCATAGTCACCTTCTATTTTTGATTCTTTCCTTTTCCATTTTCCAAACAAGTAATGGTCAAGAGAGATCAATCTCGGGAGATTCTCGAAATTTCAAGCTCTGTCCGGTAAAAGAAGTTCAGTCTTCTTTACCACCAACCATGGATTCTGGTCGTTATAGTGTCCAGAGCCTAATTGATGGAAAACTTCCCAAAGATGGTTGGAGATCGACTTGGACAGCATGGATGAAAAAGAACCCTTCCCTAAGTTTTGATCTCGGTAGCGTTCGTAGAATCGGCGTGCTTCGAATTTATTATCAACCATGGGATCGATCCCAAGAACTTTCCAAGGTAAAGGTCGAAGTCAGCTTGGATAATAAAAAGTTTATGACTTTTAATGANTATACNGGATTTGTATCTGAAAAGAGCAGNGGAGTNTGGGCAGAAATTGANCTTAANGCGATTAAAGCCANGTATTTTAGNATCACTCCTGATTATGACGGATGGGGAAATCAATGGGGTGAGGTNGAATTTTGGGAAATNNTGAACTAATTNNTTAGANTCNTNTACGATTTTATCCNAGNTNTNCNTTACNATGATGAGTGACTCGACTCGTCCNCCCCATCAGTTATCTCCCCAAGTNCATTTGGATAGNGCCCAGGGGATATTTTGAACTNGAAATGTTTCAAGAGGTTGAAATNGAACTAAGGGCAGTCNATGATCAGTCCCCNTGGTCNAAGCAAAAGAGGGCGATGCTTANTTTTTTGCACCAGGAGCNTNAGCAATGGGANTTGATGCGNGGATTTGCCAAAAGTTTACGCCTTGAATTTCCTGATGAAGAGGGNTGGTGGGTTTCGGAGGCATACGCAACCCGCCGGGCAGANACCTTGGNCGAGGCAAGAAAAGTNCTATTNGAGGGTCTNACAATCCATTNTNAGAGTGCAATCATAAGATATAATTTGGCTTGTTATGCTTGCCTATTGGGAAGCNCAGGGGAATGTGTGGATTTTTTGAAGGAAGCGGTACAGAGGAATGAGAAGTATAAAACTTTGGCTCTTGAAGATGAAGATCTTGAATTGGTGCGTGAGGCCTTGATTAAATTAGGATGGGAAAAGAAAGCGGTTTGAAAATCCAAAAAAAAATAGGATACAGCCTGCTTGAATTACTGGTTACTCTTGGAATTATTGGAATTCTATTAAGCCTACTTTTTGTTGGTTTTTCATATGTACAAGAAAAGCAAAACACCAAGCAGGCACTCATTGAAATGGCTGTGCTCCAATCAGGAATTATTTCCTATGAAGCGGATTTTGGTAATTATCCAAACTGCCCGGAAAAAATTTGTACACCAGGCGAGTGTCTTTTTTTGTCTATGTTGGGCTTTCATAATGCCGAAGGAAACCTAGAGTTGCCTCCATATCCAACTACTTTGCCTGTCGAATTGTTTGGCTTTGATCAGGCTAAACTGGACACTGCAGAAATCCCTGAATTGTCCCATAATGATGGAGATTCCTTGAAGTTGTGGTTGGCCCAAACGCTCGAACAAGACCCTAGTTTCTTGGACCCATGGGGTAATGAGTATCAGTATGAATATCCTAGGCAGGATGATGTGAGGGGCTTTCGAGTATATTCATTGGGACCGGATGGAAGGACTGGTGACCAATTCTCAAAAGATGACCTGTTCCCGAATTGAATCTGACATTTCGAGCTCGTTTAAAAAGCGGCAGCACCTTGGTTTATTAAGCGGTTTCGAATCACTCGTAGAGGTTGATTTTCCGGGCTTTCAGGATCACTCTCAAGTAAGTAATCAATATCTGAAAGCGCACGCTCGAATTCTTCTCGAATGTAGTAAATCATGGCTCTCTGGGCTCGGGAATATCGATCATCTGGAGAAATGGCTAAAATTGTATCCAAGTATCTGGTTTGAGAAATTGGATCCTTTTCCCGACCCGCAACTTGTACCAAGTTTCTAAGCATGCGTTTTATGATTTCTTTTTTTGGAGAGGGTTCAAAAGCAAGGTCTTCGATGGCAAGACCGGTCAATCTTGCTGCTTCCTGTCGGTCAATAATTTTTCCTCCAAAGGCATCAATGATAATTTCATGCTTCGCAGTATTCCGAGTCAGATTTTCTTGGTCTAATTCCAAAGATTGTGGTTTTCGGTACATGGCTAAAAAATGTCCCGGTAGGCCCAGGCCTGTGACCTTTAGATTGAGACGGTCTGCAAGTTCAATGAAAAGAATGGAAAGAGTAATGGGGAGTCCCTCCCGGTCATCCATGACCTCATTCATGTAACTATTTGAACGATGATGAAAATCAAGGGTACTACCGTGAAAGCCCATTTCATTGAAAAGTTGACTCACAAGAATCTTGATCCGTTGTTCGTCATTTGAATGTTTTGGGAATTCAGACTTTATTTGGTCGGCTAAAGCATCAGCTTTTTTTAGGTAATCATTCAGGTTGAAGTGCTCATTATCAATTCTAGCAATCAAGAGTGCTGACTTTAATAAATCGATCGACTTTTCGTCCGAATAAGAAAGGGATTCAACTAATTCAGCAATGACCAAACGTTCTCTGATTTCTTTGGAAAGTTTTTGGAGATCGTCTGACCTCTGTTTTAATTCTTCTGAATAATCTTGAAGCATTTGAGGGGCAGTTTTTCCAATATCCAAAATTTGTTGAAGATCTGCTTCGCCCAAGGCACGATGAGCGGAGAGGTTACGGGTGAGCTTTCGGAGCTTGAACACCGACTTGGGTTTCACTTGAGAACTTGAAAATCTTTTGGCAAAGCGAAAGTTTCTAAAAGAGGCAGTTGGTTCTCGAAATTTGCACAAACCGATAAAACCTCCTTCTTTTTCAAGGTCGATAACATCAATAACAAGCTGTTTATTAACCGAGCAAAGAATACGGCCATTTTCTTCAAACCTAACATGAAGAAGATTCCATT
>NHDN01000060.1 GCA_002171765.1 Verrucomicrobia bacterium TMED60 | reverse complement strand
GAAAGAGTCCTAAGAAAGCCTCTACCAATATTCTATTTCAAAAGAGCCCCCGCCGTGGGGGCTCTTTTTTTTAAAAATCAAATTTGAAAGTCGAATACTCTTCACCCTTCCCTCTACTTCCTCTAGAATATTAAANATGTCTGATCACTTATTCGAANTGATTGAATCCATTGNCCAGCGTGCCCNCACNGCATCACTCGCCTTGAATGGGGCCACGGAAGAGGAGAAGAATCAAACCCTGAAAGCCATTGCTCAAAACCTCGAGTCGAACCGTAAGACCTTACTGGAAGAAAATCAAAAGGATCTGGATGCTGCGGAGGAAAANAAGTTGAGCTCTGCCATGATCGATCGATTACGACTTACTCATGAAAGAATTGACGGAATGGCTCAGGGCATCCGGCAANTGATTAAATTACCCGATCCAGTAGGTGCAGTCATTGAATCCAAAACTCGCCCCAATGGACTTGAGATCCGAAAAACCAGAGTTCCAATTGGGGTAATTGGAATCATTTACGAATCCCGCCCCAATGTGACCATTGATTGTGCCGGTCTATGCCTTAAATCTGGNAACGCATCGATTNTACGAGGAGGGAAAGAGGCACAATATTCAAACCGAGCNTTGGCTCAAATTATTTCCGAGGTCTTGAGATCCTCCCCTTTGCCCAATGATGCGGTGCAATTAATTTCAACGACTGAAAGAGAAGCATTGAATCATTTACTTACCATGGATGAGTTTGTTCACTGCATCATTCCAAGAGGTGGAGAAGGATTAATTCGCTTTGTTGCNGAAAATAGTAGGATTCCAGTAATCAAGCACTACAAAGGGGTCTGCAATTTGTACATCGATGCNAGTGCCAACCTTTCCATGGCTCAGGAAATTGCAGTCTCTGCAAAATGTGGACGGCCTGGGGTCTGTAANGCAATTGAGAACCTCATNGTCGAAAAGTCAGTAGCGGAAAAATTTTTACCTTCTTGCGTGGAAGAACTGATCCAAAANGGTTGTCGAATTTTCGCCGATGAAGAAGCGACATCCATACTGGCAGGTTTTGCAGTTTCACCTGCCGGAGAAGCAGAATTTGCTGAGGAGTTCCTGGATCTNAGGCTCGCGGTAAAAATTGTCGACTCCGTGGAGGAAGGTATTTCCTTCATCAATCAATTCGGNAGCGGACANAGTGAATCCATTATTACNGAGAATNAAAAAAATGCAGAACGCTTTTTGAATGAAGTGGATGCTTCTTCNGTTTATTGGAATGCNAGCACCCGNTACACCGATGGTTTTGAATTTGGACTGGGTGCTGAAATTGGGATNTCCACCGACCGTCTCCATGCNCGGGGTCCCATGGGATTAGAGGAACTTTGCACCTACAAGTACCAAATCATAGGAACGGGCCANTGGAAGTGATCCAAGCTTAATCCAATGGATNATTTNGTCATAACTGGTGGCACCCTGATCAATGAGGGCAGCAGACTGGAGCAAGACTTGTATATCAAAAATGGTAGGATAGAAAATATTGGCTCTAATCTTCCCAACACTTATCCCAAAAGTCAGGTAATCGATGCGAGTGGAAAACTGGTGTTGCCCGGACTGATTGACGACCAAGTTCATTTCCGAGAACCTGGATTGACTCATAAAGCTTGTATCGGCTCGGAATCTAAAGCTGCGGTTGCTGGTGGCGTAACCACATTTTTTGAAATGCCCAATGTTTCTCCCCCCACCCTGGATTCTGAAAAACTTGAGGNGAAATGTAGCATTGCACAGNGGGACTCCCTTGCTAATTACGCCTTCTTTCTGGGGGCGAGCAATGAAAACCTCGAACAGGTAAAGGCGATTGATCCTGCTTCCATTGCTGGGGTTAAAGTTTTTATGGGTTCATCAACCGGTAATATGCTGGTGGATGAGGAAGCANTTCTGGAACAAATCTTTCGCCATGCTCCAACCATTATCGCCACCCACTGTGAGAATACTCCGATGATACAAGACCTGGAGGCACGGGCCCGTGAAAAATTCGGAGAAGAGGTACCCTTTTCGGAACACCCAAACATCCGTTCCCGGGAAGCATGCTTAAAATCATCATCCATGGCGGTGAAACTGGCCGAAAAAGAAAACGCAAAGTTACATGTTCTGCATATAACCACCGAAGAAGAATTGAAGCTTTTCACANCTGGTCATGAGCGGATTACTGCCGAAGCTTGCGTACATCACCTCTGGTTTGAAGAACAGAGTTACTCCACCCTGGGTTCTTTAATTAAATGCAACCCTGCGATCAAAAAGGCAAGGGANCGGGATGCGATTCGAAAGGCGGTCGATCATGGAACCATCTCCGTGATTGCCACCGATCATGCCCCACATACTTGGGANGAAAAGCAGCAATCTTATTTTCTGGCTCCCTCCGGCTTACCNCTAATNCAACATTCCTTATTACTTCTCCTTGAGATGTGCGAGCAGCGTTGTTTTTCGCTCGAAACTGTAGTGGAGCGGGCTTGCCATGCACCTGCCCGATTATTTCAAGCACAAGAACGGGGATATTTACGGGAAGGATACTGGGCAGATCTAGTAGTAGTGGATCCGGCAAAGAATACCGAAGTAAGTAAAAACNAATTGTTCAGCAAATGCCAGTGGTCCCCTTTTCCACACCTNACTTTTACCAATTCAATTGATACTACCTTTGTATCCGGGCGCATTGCCTACCATCAAGGAGAGCTGAAGATGAAGAACGGCGGACAAAGAGTACAATTCGCTCAGAATCGTAGATAAAAAATTGTAACTTTAGGTAGCTTTCCCAACGGGTGAGTTTATGACCAAATTAAAAAAATTTTGTTTAGGGAAGCCAAGGGTACTTTTCGAAATTCGGCTTTCTTTTTTCCAANAATGCCTTTTTGCCCTCCGAACCNTCTTCGGACANGTAATACAATAAGGTAGCATTGCCCGCAAGTTCCTGAATACCGGACTGGCCATCCAGTTCGGCGTTNAATGCGGATTTAAGGCAACGNATTGCNAATGGGCTTTTTTCCAAAATTTCTCCTGCCCATTGAATNCCCTCCTTTTCNAGATCTTCAACGGGAACNACTTGATTAACCAGACCCATATCNANAGCTTCCTGAGCATTGTATTGACGGCATAAGTACCAGATCTCACGGGCTTTNTTNTGNCCCACAATTCGAGCCAAATAACTGGNACCCAACCCACCATCAAANCTNCCAACNTTGGGACCNGTCTGGCCAAAGATCGCGTTATCCGCGGCAATGGTAAGGTCACAGACCACATGCAGTACATGCCCGCCACCGATTGCATATCCGGAAACCAGAGCAATCACTACNTTGGGNATGCTACGAATNAGTTTCTGCAAGTCCAAGACATTCAACCGGGGTACTCCATCATCGTCCATATAGCCAGCATCNCCCCTTACACTTTGGTCCCCACCAGAACAGAAAGCATACTTACCATCCGTGTGAGGACCCGCACCTGTNAGTAAGACAACCCCGACATCGGGGTCTTCCCGGGCATCCAAAAAAGCTTGATACATTTCGGAGACGGTCTTGGGCCGAAAAGCATTTCTTTTGTGTGGGCGATTAATGGTAACCTTAGCGATACCATCCGATTTGTGATAAAAAATATCTTGGTAATTACCTGCAGTTTTCCAGTTCATGATTCTTTAACATTTTCAGGTGTTGATTCGTGCTCTCCGGATTCTTCTGAATCAAGCTGGAGTTCCTTCCCTTGCATGCCCCACTTATCACGTAAATATTTCCTCTCTTCTTTCCAGTCAGAAAAAGGTTTCCCTCGCATGGATAGTAATTCGTCCAAGGTTTCTGCGTTGTTGGTTGGTTCGTCTTCGGTCATGGATTCAACCTCTTCATATTCCAACTACTTCCGACGAGTTCGTACATAAACCGATCATGTAAACGATTGGGTCCTCCCTGCCAAAATTCAATACTCTTTGGATTGAGGCCAAAACCTCCCCAGTGTGGCGGTTTGGGTGGATTATCTCCATACTTTTCCTGGGCCATTAAAAAAGCTTTTTCTAAGGTTTCGCGGGAATCCAAATCATTACTCTGATCGGATGCCCACGCCCCCAGTTTACTTAAAGTCGGACGGGAAGTGAAATATTCTTCAGCCTCTTGGTCTTCGGTTTTGGAAACTTCGCCAGTTATTATTACCTGCCGCTGTGAAGAGAACCATGGAAAATGAAGACAGGCATTGGAGTTGGTCGATAAGTGCTTGGCTTTTCTACTATTATAATTGGTATAAAAGATAAACTTGCCTCCTTCCAATCCTTTGAGAAGTACGGCACGGGCACACGGGCAACCCTTTTCATCAACGGTAGATAAGCTACAGGCATTAGGATCATAGATTTTGGCTAAAACCGCTTCGTTCAACCAATCCGTAAATTGTTCTAATGGACAAGAACGCATCGCTGAACGACGCAAGGGTTCACAGTCATATTGCTCACGCATGGATTGAAGCTGGGTGGATAGTTCGTTCATCAAAATATATCATAACGAAGACGCATAAGTCCGCAAAGCGTTTTCATCATCCATTCTTTTCTTCNAGAATCTCTTTCATAGTTTTACTCATCTTTGTTTTCCCTGAATTTTGCCTAATTTTCTGGCGCACTTTTATATTTCCGAGGATTAACCTCCTGGCCAGAAAACCTCGAATTGATCGCTTAAACCAGTGAAATTCATGAACAGATTCGACCCGGGTAGAAATCTTTTCTTTGTACTCAAAATTTCCCGGGAGAAAATCAATCGTTCTTCCTTCTTCCCAAGCCAGAGATATCTGATGATGCAGTAATTGTTTGCCCGGAGAATATTTTTTCCATCTCTGATCAAATGCAAGATGATGGATTCCNAAATTTCCGGAACNCAGTAGTTCAACTTGCCAAGCAATGGGTTGGTCATCCAAACTTAAAATTGCAACCCTTGCATTTTCTTGCTCGGCCAATTCGGGCAGTAACTCGAAAAAGAAACCTCTTTTCCCGCGAACGGTGTACAAACCNGCACCTTCCTTAGATTTCCAAGACTCAACCTCTACCACACAGGTTACTGGCATCACCGACCTGATCTCCTTGAAAGTACTATAGTTTTGGATCGAAATTTTTCCTTTTTTTGAAAGGGCTTTTTGATCATAGCGAAAAGATTTTCTACTTTTCGATCCTGCTTGCTGATCCCAAAAGTCCTTAAATTCAGTCTCTTCTTGGGGAATAAGTAGAGCAGTCTTTCTTGGGCTACGGGAAATGGAAAGATATTTTCCATTTTTGATTGGAGCATTCGAAAAGTGATACCAGAAAGAATCTTTCATCAGAGGGATCCAACAGAAAAGAAACTCCCCTAACAAACTCTGTAATCCTGTGACCAGCTCAGTGATTGCAGATTGCAAACAAATCGGATGGAAATAATTCGCCTCATCATAAACATAAGGCCAAAGACCTTTGGATCCCAGGATTCCAGGTCTCTCAACAAAGGGCCAAAATCCTACCAGTGAACCATGCGGGTCCCGCACAATAAGAAGCACTGGAACCGTACCCGGAANTTGTCTNTNAAACCAGACTTGTAACCAAGGACTGGCAAAATAATGGTTATCAAAATCTGCTTTTTTTCGGAAACCATCAATTTCAGNNTGATGNCTTGAAATCCAATCGGTTTCCCGAATGATTTCGAATTTCATGTCAAAGGACTAAGGTCCNAATAANGAGACGNAATAGATCAAANAATNAGGTTGGAGAAATCTTCGTANTCAGCTCGAAAACCTCCNTCAATTCCNCGNCAAAGTACCGCAACTGCATCATGAGAATGGAGAGATTCAAAATGAGAACANACCACACGNAAGTCGATAATTCTAGAATCGTCGGACAACTGGGCNTANAGTANNCGNGCNGCATCTTCCACGAACTTNACTTCGGCACCATTCATTTCCGCAAAAGCNTGCTCGTCTTCNCGACGGACCATGACTTGAGTTTCCGTNGTCAANGCTTGTATACACATATCCCTCAACTCAAGAAGGGANAGCTCGCGGTCAGGGTGAACTTCAACACTNACCCTTGCNTTACTCCGTTGGGANTGTGGGATAGCGAGCAAATCACGAGTCTGCCTCGCATGCTCCGACAGTTCAGANGCACACGGACAAGCAGAAGAATATACGAAATCAAAATGGATAATTTTTCGAACTCGGTCAGCACGGTCGATCAAACCTTCGAAGCTGCATCCATAATACTGATAGCCTTCCAATCCGCTACGAAGACTTCTTTGAATCATGGGGTAAGAAAAATCCGCTTTGATACGAGCTTCTTTTGAATCCAATTTATTTTTGTAATGGGTAAGAATTTCAGCCAGGATTTCTGGAGAAAAAACTTCGTCCTTATACTCGTAAAAAATTCGGATGATGCGGGACATATTGATTCCTTTTTTGTCCGCATCCAAACTAACCGTACCAGTTACTTTCGTTTCAACTGCTAAATTCTCGCCGTCAGGTCCAACAAAACGGAGAGGAAGTTTAAAACCTGATATGCCGACTTGTAAAATTGGCACTTTTGCACCTTCCATCTCAGAATCGCCAGAATTCTGTACATCCGGCAAGGAGGCACGATATTCGGGAGTCACTACGAAGGAATCATCGTATTCTCTCTTTAATGGCTTTTCTTGATCACTAGGAGTTTTCATAAAATGTAATTATTAACAAAATCGCTTAAAGTGCAAGTCACAGGGCAGGCTGGCGGCCTTATATTATTTCGCTTTCCCTTGGTTAGCAACCGCTTCCATCGCCTTCGCAACTTTTTCAGCATCCCCCAGATACTGTCGGTTTGTTGGCTTAAGATTCTCATCGAGGTCATAAACCAGTGGCATCCCTGTGGGAACATTCATACCAATAATTTCTCCTTCAGTTACCCCGTCTAGGTACTTAATCAAAGCCCGTAATGAATTGCCATGGGCGGCAATTAAAACTTGCTTACCGGATTTGATTTGAGGGGCAATCGTTTCTTCCCAAAGAGGAAGGAACCGGGCGACAGTATCCTTCAAACACTCAGTTAAAGGAATATTTGCTTCGTCTAGGTTAGCATAACGACGATCTTTTCCTGCATAACCTGGATCATCCTTAGTCATCGGAGGTGGTGGAATATCGTAACTCCTTCTCCATACCAATACTTGATCATCTCCATGCTTTTCAGCGGTCTCCGCTTTATTTAATCCCTGTAAAGATCCATAATGCCTCTCATTCAGGCGCCACTCCCGGTGGACGGGAATCCACACTTGATCCATTTCCGTAAGGGCAAGCCAAAGGGTACGAATTGCTCGGGTAAGCACGGATGTATAAGCGACATCAAACTTAAATCCCTCTGCCTTGAGTAGACGACCCGCTTCCCGGCCCTCGCGCTCACCCTGTTCGGTTAGATTGACATCGTGCCATCCAGTAAAACGATTTTCAAGATTCCACTGGCTTTCACCATGACGAAGTAAAACTAATTTATACATATTTACAGCAAGTTAGAGTATTTTAATNAAGGGGAGGTATTCTAGNGAACTGATAAAAAGAAAGCGAACCAAATTACCTCCATTGATAATCATGGGNGAATCCCTAAGGAATTTATAATTCACCTTTGCTTTAGGTTAAAAGTTCCCTATCTTATCNACATACGATTTTATGCTGTTTGTTACATTACTTTTTTTGTTCATTGTCATTCCTACAGCGGAACTCGTGCTGTTGATGATGCTCGGGGTTCGNATTGGATGGATGCCGACCCTGGGTTTAATTGTTTTTACGGGAATTT
Source organism: Verrucomicrobia bacterium TMED60 (assembly GCA_002171765.1). The sequence goes on along the minus strand of NHDN01000060.1, from coordinate 34,282 downwards.
TGGGTGCAACTCTTGCCCGCCAGCAAGGCCTCTCTATTCTTCGGAAAATCCAAACTGAAATGCAAAATGGTCGNCCCCCAGCTTTGGAAATGGTGGAAGGGGCTATGGTTGTAATTGGTGGAATGGTATTACTTACTCCCGGAATTATAACCGATGGCTTGGGCTTTGCTCTTTTGGTTCCCGGAATTAGGAGATCCATTGCCAATAAAATTCAAAAACATTTCACTAAAAGTTTTACGACCGGCAAGGGCTTTGCATCCAGTTCCTTTCATTCCAGAAAGAAAGACGATGATGTCATTGATGTCTAGAATCGCCTCCCTCTTAATTTTCATTCTCTTGGTAAGTTGTGGAGGAAGTGGCCTCGACGGGATTTACGAAGGCGAAATTGGGTCCAAAAACAGGGTTTCCATTTTCTTTTTTAACGGAAACCAAGCAGAATTAAAAGGATACTGGAGTGAAGTCCTCAAGGGNGCTTATCAGCAATCAACCCTGAAGGGGAAAACGGTGGACTCCATCGTTTTTACTGGTCCAGAGGAAAAGCCATTCAAGTTAAGAATCTGCTATGAAGCAAAGAATGGACATGTGGAAATCTTGGCGATCCATTCAAGGATTTTTGGTCCTGGTGCAAGGTATGTACCGACCGAACCAAATTCCACTTTTACCGGCCGTTCCCCTAAGCTCTACAAATTGGAATAATTCGCCCTANTCCTCAAAATCTTCGGCAAGTACTTTNTCAACCTGNTGAGCAATAGATGCTGCAAATTCCTCTCCCATCCCCTCCCTGCGAGCAACTTCAACATAAAAAGGTATGTAATCGTCACCCTCTAGCGCTTTAAGTGCAATATTATGAAAGGGCTCAGAGACATCGATAAAATAAGTTTTGTNTCCAAAAGAGATNGTAATCCCTGACTCACTCCGGAAGACCGTTAANCGAGGTCTAGGATCTTGTTTTGTCATTTTATCATCCTGCACCGNTTTATTTTATTTGGACAAGAAACTTTTAATCAAGCAAGAATTGAGTATAGTCGTAAGTTGTATACTAGATGATTCTTTTTCCCTACAAAGACGACAACCCAACTCGTAGCTTTTCNCTAGTCAACTGGTGCTTCATAGCAGGAAACCTTTGGGTTTTTTTTGTTTATCAATTTCCCCTAGAAGAAAAGGAACAAATGGCCTACTTTTCGAATTTTGGATTCATCCCGTTTACATTTACCAAACAACTCACTCCCTTTAGTATCNANGGTGCGGCATGGGAATGGACTACAATTTTCACTTCGATGTTTAGTCACGGAGGAATCTTGCATCTTCTGGGGAATATGCACTTTTTATATCTCTTTGGAGATAATGTGGAAGATGCCATGGGAAAAGTCCGATACTTTTTCTTCTTTTTACTTTGTGGTGTGGCTGCAACTTTTGCCCAATTATATGTGGACCCTGAATCCAAAATTCCCATGGTCGGTGCCTCGGGAGCCATTTCAGGGGTTATAGCGGGTTATTTATTGGTGTATCCAAGAGCAAATATTCGAGTTTTCTATTGGTTTTTGATCCTGATCGGGACGATTCATCTTCCCGCTTATTTAATTTTAGGTTTTTGGGTTTTCGAGCAAATCATCGCCCTGCCCGAATCCATGAGAAGTGTAGGTGGGATCGCCATCGCTGCCCACCTCGGTGGTTTTGCTGCAGGAATTATCCTAACCCCTTTATTTAAGCAGAAGAAAATNAANTTGTTTCAGAAAGCAAATAGTCGTGCTTTTTCTNGNAAAGNAAGGAAGATNTAGTATTGTAATATNTTCTGAATNCAACTGACTTNTTTANTTACNAGCNCAAANCTNANACCCTAAATTGTTAATAATTTGTTTTCATGGAAAAGGCATATTCACCAAAAGAAGTAGAAGACCGCTTATACCAAAAGTGGCTTAACGATGGCTCTTTTAGTGCAAAAGTAAGACCAGACAAGGAAGCTTATTCGATCGTCATCCCTCCCCCTAATGTAACCGGAGTTTTGACCATGGGGCATGTCCTCAACAATACGGTTCAGGACATTCTGGCCCGCCGTGCGAGGCAAAACGGAAAGTCAGTCCTTTGGCTACCGGGAACGGATCATGCCGGAATTGCCACCCAAACCAAAGTTGAAAATGCGATCAAGGAAATGGGCAGAACCCGCGAATCTCTTGGAAGAGAGCAATTTAATATACAAGCTTGTAATTGGAGAGATGAGCACGGGGGAATCATACTGAACCAGTTGAAGAAATTGGGGTGCTCCTGTGACTGGGACAGAAATGTGCATACGCTTGATGAAGATTACTCCGAGTCGGTGCTGGCAGCCTTTGTAAAGCTGTTTAAAAAAGGATATGTTTATCGTGGGCAAAGAATGGTTAATTGGTGCCCGGCAAGCTTGACCGCCTTATCGGACGAAGAGGTAATCATGAAGCCTCAATCAAGTATTTTGTACAAGATTAGATACAATGTNGTTGAATCTCCAGGGGCATATCTCGAGATTTGTACTACTCGGCCCGAAACGATTGTAGGTGATGTGGCACTCGCCATTCATCCTGAAGATCCGAGATGGAAAAACTTACAAGGAAAACATGTGATGAGGCCAATCAATCCCATGGCTATCCCAATTATTGCGGACAGTGCAGTGGATCGAGAATTCGGNACCGGTGTTCTCAAAATCACTCCGGCACATGATAAATTGGATTTNGANATTTCTCAGCGTCATGATCTTCCTTTGATCGAGATATTAAACGCGGATGGTACTTTAAATGAANCTGCGGGCTTTGATTACGCTGGTCTCGATCGTTTCGCNGCCCGAAAAATGATCAGTGACAAACTAANGGCGGATGGTTATCTCCTTGAGGAAGAACCTTATCANAATAATGTTGGGTTTTCAGAAAGAGCGGATGTCCCAATTGAGCCCAGGCTTTCCGAACAATGGTTTTTAAAATACCCGCGGGTGGAAGAGGCCAAAAAAATGGTAAAGGAAGGCCATATCAAATTTTTCCCAGAACGGTGGGAAAAAACCTACCTCCACTGGATGGACAATATTCAGGACTGGTGCATCAGCAGGCAACTTTGGTGGGGGCACAGGATTCCGGTTTGGTATCGAAAGGGTAAGGTTCGAACGGATCCAGAGAATTGGCATATTTCCGTATCCGGACCTTCAGATCCTGAAAACTGGGATCAGGATGAGGATGTACTTGATACTTGGGCATCTTCATGGTTATGGCCCTTAGCGACTTTAGGCTGGCCNGATGCACAGGAGATGGAACAGAAGGGATTNAACTACTTTTATCCCACTTCTGTGCTGGTAACCGGACCGGATATTATTTTCTTCTGGGTTGCTCGCATGATTATGGCAGGTATTGAATTTGACGGCAGATCTTACAAGCCAGATCAACAGATTCCCAGCAGTGAATTGCCTGAACGGGTTCCCTTTAAGCATGTTTATTTTACTGGAATCATTCGTGATGGTGAGGGTAAAAAGATGTCAAAGTCTTTGGGNAATTCTCCTGACCCCCTTGATCTCATNACCAANTATGGTGCAGATGGTCTGAGNCACGGAATTATGAGTATTGCNCCCAAAGGCCAAGATATNCGGTTCTCCGAGGATAGAATTGAGCAAGGTCGGAACTTTTGTAATAAATTATGGAATGTATCCCGNTTCCGNNCCCTCTCTGGAAGTACNTCGGGCAANCANTCCGTGACTGAAATTCTCTCTCGTATTCAACCCGGGCAGATAAAAGACGAAGATGCNGCGATTCTAATCCGCTTGAAGGTTACCATCGATGAAGTGGAAANCTTCTANCANNATTATGAATTTAATTCNGTTTTNCATGCCATCTACAANTTCTTCTGGAGTGATTTCTGTGACTGGTATGTTGAGGATTCAAAAAAGAGAATAAAGGTTGANGCTTCCAAAGAAACCTGCCTTGCCATCCANGACTTTTGCCTTCGGGAAATCCTGCTTTTACTACACCCNTTTACACCCTTTATNACCGAAGAATTATGGACCTTATTGGGCTTTAGTGATGGTGATTCCATCCAAAGTATTGCTCCCATGAGCAGTACTGGTTTCATGGAAACAATCGCTCAAACAAANATTGAACTTGATCCGAATGCTTTGGCAGAAATTGATTCCGTTCGGGAACTGGTTACTCAACTTAGAGCCTTGAAGGCAGAAAGAAATCTATCCAACAACCGAGAAGTTGAATTCTTTTATGTTTCGGAGGAGGAATGTTCCGCACTTATTTCCAAAATGGAAAAATCTATTTTGGAAGCGGTTGGAGCAAAATCCCTCAAGCGTATTGATGCTCCTAAGTCTGGCCTTCCTGCCATTGTTTCCAATTTGGGCTCTTTTTACTTGGACCTATCCAGCGGGGTAGATGTCGAAGTGGAAATATCGAGGATGAAGAAAGAAATAGATAACCTTGAGAAGATNATTCTTTCGATTGAATACAAACTGAACAATGAAAAATTTGTTACAAATGCCCCACCAGAAGTGGTTGAAGGTGCTNNANCTCAGTTGGTTGAAAACCAGTTAAAACTNAAGGAATCTACTGAAATCTTACATTCGCTTTCAAGTATNTCCTAGTTTCGAAAGCGTTCTTTTTGTCNAACCGGCATTTCGGGTAAACTGGGNANCTCCTCGGAAATACNCNTGNCNCCAAGAATATGNATTGCCTCATCTTGCAAGGCACTCCATCGGNGNAAGGGCAATTCGATTCCATTTGCAATNAGGGANAGTANACTTCTCCACTCCACTTTNACTCTTTCCCAGTCACCNGCACTGAGTTCGTNGTCTGGATGATTTTNGCTCTTGATGATAGATTCGTCTCGGATGATCTCNGCTGCACCCTCTCCATATTCAAGAGGTAGACCGGCTCGTAAATAACCGGAACAATCCCGAAAACCAAAAGTCTCCCGACAAACGATTGCTAGCCGGGACTCAGACTGGCTGAAAGAAGCAAAGCGGTGCCCTGCCCTCAAATTCACCAAATCGAGAACTAGTTCTTTTATGGGGTAGTTTTCATCTTCTAAAGCCGCGGCAATTGCCAAACCCTCGCCTCTTGAGAAACAACTAAATACCGTACCTCTAATNGTGGGCTTTGCCTTTTCATCAATCAGGCCAAGTTCGAACCATGCCTCTGCAGCNGTAAGNTTTTGAAGACTATCAGCATCTTTGGAATCGGANATATCACGAAAAGGGGAGTCNTANACNCTAGTAGTCNNGCGCAAAGGCGGGTTTAGTAAAATTTTACCNCGGGCATCCCGCCATGCTAAAACAGTTGCACTNTCATAACGCANACGAGCACCCAAAACTTTTCCGCGATCAATAAAACAATCTAATTCCCCTCCGGTTGAAACTCGGGGNAAGAATTCNCGNAAGATTTCTTCCAGTCCATCACGCCTCCATTTCTTACGGGAAAATTTCTTTCGGACTTTAGGCTCTTCTGCTCTCACCGCCTCCCTCAACTTATTTCGAAACGACTTGATCAAAGTCACCCAAGCTCCATTCGAATCTTGATCATAAACTGCCAGTGGTAATTCCCTTCCATAAGTCGGGTTTTTCCTTTTGCCAAACCTACAAGGATTTCCCGCTTGGACTTTACTAAGGGTATCAGGCAAGGTCAGGGCACTGACCCACTCTCCTTTCTTCAAAACCAGTGCATCGCCTAATTTAGCTTGTAACTTCCCNCCTCTTCTCTCCCACAGACCAATTGAATTCCGCATTTCAATCACATGATCTCGTTCATCACTTTCTTCGACCCCNGCTTTTTCAGATTCTTTTTTTGAATTCTTTAACTTGATGAAATCAGATAAGGAGTTACGAAAACCCAAATGAACTTCTTGGTCTGAGAAAAGTCGTTGGGCCAGCCAACGAGCCGCTTCAACATGATTCTCTTTCTTAACTACCGCATCGCCCATAATTCGGATTAAAGCAGGCCAGTCCAAAGTAGAGGAGCGCTTCAACTTTAGTGGCCTTGCATCCGCCATCCGTGCTTGTTTCGGGGCCACGATAATATATCCNCGNTCATCNAGGCCACGGCGGCCNGCACGTCCAAACATCTGGAGCAATTCATCNGGACGAAGNAGAAAAACACCTTCATCGGTTCGATATTCCCGGTCAGTCACGAGCACGGATCTCATGGAGAAATTAATGCCAGCGGCCAATCCAGTTGTGGCAACTACAACTTGGAGCTGCCCTGTTTTTGCAAGGGGTTCAACCAAACCNGCACGCTTGATGTAATCAAGACCACTATGATGATAAGCGACTCGTCGCTTCAGCAAGGAAACCAATTCTTTACCCCCGACTTTTTTTTGTTCCGTTGTCAATTCCAGTGAGTCCACCTCGGGTAATTCTGCGGCCAATTGCCTGGCTAGTTCTTCAGCAGCTTTTCGACGAGGGGCAAAGACTAGTAACGGGCCAAGGTTTGCACTTAGGGCAGCATGAATTAATTTTGGCCAGTGNCCTCTGATCTTCCTTCCCTGAAAAGGCCTTCGTAACAAAGCTTCAGCAAAAACTTCTTCGAGGGGAACNGGACGCTTTCCNTCGGTTACTAANGAGACTTTTCTCCCATGACTTCTTAACCAATCCGCAACTTCTAAGGGATTGGCAACACTTCCACTCATCAGCAGCAAACNTACCCGGTTGGGAGCGACCGCCAAAGTAACCTCGTACCCAGGTCCCCTCCTTAAATCACCCAGCATTTGGTATTCATCCACTACAAATAAATCCGGTCCCTTCCCCGANCCTAGAACATTTCTCTGCGTCTCCAGGGTTGCCACTATTATTCNGGCATCGGAACGAAAGCGNAAATCACCAGTAACCAGTCCAACTTCCCAGCCTCGCTCCTTCCATTCTCGGAATTTGTCGTTGGCTAAAGCNCGAGTTGGTACGGTATACACCGCCCTTCCTTTCCAACCACTATCAATTAATTGCTCAAACACATAAGTCTTACCGGCTCCAGTAGGGGCGTGTAGGACCACATCATCTCCTTGACGCAAACAATTCAACGCCTTTCTTTGCCATATGTCCGGTAAAGAAAGCCTTTCTCCAAATTGTGTGCTGTTTGTTTGCATTTTTCCCGCTACCTATTTGCATAACATAGAATAAAGAAAATTTCACCACATCCAATTAACTTTTAATTAATCCAACCTCTTTTTTCATGATCAATATTATCGTAGCTTGTGANCGAAATAAACTGATTGGGCACCAGGGTAAATTACCTTGGAAAATTGAAAAGGATTGGAANTACTTCCTAAATAAAACAANNGACGGCATCCTGATTATGGGAAGNNTATGCTTCGAAGATTTNGAATCGCATGCNGCCTCACGAGAGGTAATCGTTTTAAGTAAAGCCCACTCTGGATCTTTTAAAAATGCACATCGATGTCATTCCTTAAGTGAAGCCCTCCATCTTGCTCGGAAATCAAAAAAGGAAATCTGGATTTGCGGGGGTAAAAAAGTTTATCAAGAAGCAATGCCGATCGCAGACCGTTTATATATCACACTCATTGACTNCGTTTTTGAGGGAGATGTATACTTTCCAGATTGGCAAGAAACTTTTCCGCGAGAAATTTCCTGCATTGAATCACAAGAAAATAAAATTAAGCTTAAGTTTTTGATTTTAAGTAAGAAATAAAACTTTTCCATTGGCTTGCTTCTTCTNAACCATTAGNTACGATNAATTTTTTGAATTCGCATATGGAAAAACCACGNTTTTTATCTTCAAACGATCTTGAACAAATCAAAATCGAATTTGGAACCCCCTCTTTCGTTTATGATGAAAAAACTTTGAAAGAAAATGCCCGCTCGGTCTTAGCCTTTCCAAACGAGTTTGGCCTTTTTGCCAGATACGCCATGAAAGCAGCTCCTACNGCTGCAATTTTAAGAATTTTCAACATGGCTGGGATCGGTATTGATGCAAGTTCGGTCCACGAGGTTGATAGAGCCATTCGCTCCGGTTATGGAACGGAATCNATTTCCCTTAGTTCTCAAGAATTATCGGAAGAAATCAANTACTTCATCCATGATGGAGTNAAAGTAAACCTTTGCTCCCTAAACCAAATTCACCGTTTTGGAACCTGGCTTCCAAATCAAAGAGTCGGATTACGCTTCAACCCTGGAATGGGGTCTGGTGGAACCAATCGCACCAATGTNGGGGGACCCGCCAGTAGTTTTGGGATTTGGAAAGAAGATTTGGAAGAAGCCAAAAGGCTATGCGGCGAGTATGGTTTGAAAGTAGAAAGGATTCATACTCATATCGGTTCAGGTTCGGACCCCGAAGTTTGGAAAANGGTTGCTTCGATGAGCTTGGATATCGTGAGGAGATTCCCGAATGTTCAGTCCCTGAACCTGGGAGGTGGTTATAAAGTTGCTCGAATGCCTGATGAAAATGCGACGGACTTACAAGAAATTGGAGAACCGGTAAAAAATCTTTTTATCGATTTCGCTAAAGAAACAGGAAGGAAGTTAAAATTGGAAATCGAGCCGGGCACATTCCTTCTTGCCCATGCCTGTAGTCTGGTAACTCATGTGCAAGATATTACAAGCACCGGGAAGGATGGATACCGTTTTCTTAAACTTAATGCAGGAATGACAGAAATTCTTCGCCCCAGTCTATACGGAGCCCAACATCCTATTTTCATTATTCCTGAAGCAGGGCAGGAAAAATTTCGGGACNATTGCCCTCAAGTGGTGGTAGGACACTGCTGTGAATCTGGAGATTTACTCNCTCCCGCCAGTGGCGACCCCGAAGCTTTAGCTCCTCGAAATTTACTTCGGGGTGAAGTAGGTGATTTTTGCGTCATTGAGAGCACTGGNGCATATTGCTCTTCGATGTCCGCAAAAAATTACAACTCCTTTCCAGAAGCTGCAGAAATTTTGAAAAAAGAAGATGGTAGCCTTTCATTTATAAGGAAAAGACAGACTTTTGATCAGTTGATTGAAAACGAAGTCGTTCCGTGAAGGTAAGCGGATTATCCCACTTTTCCCTTGGGCAAGCAGTGCCTAAAAGAGATCATGCGGTTTGCGTAAGCCTACCCACGATCAAAGACTTGATAGGATACGAAGAGAAAAACCCTAAAACTTTAGCGGCAATGAGATCGGGCTATCCTCGTTTTGTAAGAAACCATCGAATCAAAGAACTCGACCATCACTACAAACAAATAGATGGCAAAGATGGAAAAGAGAGTTTTTTCTTCAGTAATCACTACGATTGGGAACTTTTCAGAAAATTGTACCCCATTACAGATTGGAGCAAAGATGATTGTGATGGTTTGATTCGTGTGTGTATCCCCAAGGATAGTAAAAGTGCCCAACTTTGTAGGCTTTTCCAACAACATAGCGGAACTGGAATCTCATCCCGGTATGCAGAGGATATTCTTTACCGTAAAGGGATCATTTCCCAGCGTGAATTCATACGCACTTCAAAATCCTCATCTACGGAGGAAATTTGTAAAGTTATTTCCAAAGCCCACGGCCCGGAGATTGATGCCGAAGATGTCTTGTTGGCGAACTCCGGAGCAAATGCCTTTTACTCTCTCTTCCAAGCTGCCATTGAAAATGCTCGAGCCCAAAAGAAAAAAATTTGGATCCGTCTCGGTTGGCTTTACTTGGATACCATTGAGACAATGGAACTTCTCGTGAAAGAAGATGAAAAGATTGTATCTTTTTACAGGCTTCAAGATTTTAATAAATTGAAGGCATTATTCGCTGATTTTGGCCATCTAATTGCCGGTGTTATCACTGAATTTCCTACCAACCCACTAATGCAATCATTTAATTTGGAAAACTTGCAAGCACTCTGCAGGAAACATCAAGCTTTGCTGATAGTCGATCCAACCATGGTTTCTCCCAAAAATGCCAAGGTTTCCAAATTTGCGGATATTGTAGTTAACAGCCTTACCAAATACGCCAATTGGGAGGGAGATGTAATGATGGGAAGCTTAGTTTTCCCCAAGCAGTCCCGCTTAGGGCGTTCCTTGATGCAGAGGACTCAGGATCTTATTTCCAGACCATTCAGTAGAGATTTGGATCGTTTGGCAGAACAAATCCCTTTCTATGAGAGCTTCATTGAGCACACGAATGCAAGCACCATCAAAGTAGCTGAATTCTTAATGGGTCATCCAGAGGTTAAAGAAGTGCGCTGGGCTTATCAGTCAAGATGCTCCGAAAATTATCAAAGATTAGCAGGCGATGCAAAGCCAGGCTGTGTTATTAGCTTCGAAATCAAAGGTGATTTTGAGACTTTTTACAACTCATTGGGCATGCTTAAAAGTCCAAGCTTTGGAACCGAATTCTCACTTTGCTGTCCTTATGTTTATTTAGCCCATTACTCCATGATGCATAATGAGGATGGGAAAAAACAACTTAAAGAAGCTGGAATATCCCCACAACTACTTAGGTTGTCCGTGGGCTTGGAACCCAGCGATCAGATTATTTCCGTACTGAGAGAATCCCTGGACTTAGTTCATTCGAACTCGTGAGGGTCCAAGACCTTGCGAATTCTTCTCTTGGAAAGCCGAACATAGGAGGGCACCCCGTTTTCGAAGGGAACCTGAACTTCGCCCTGAATAAGAGGTTGGCAATATTTTATGAATTTTGCGTTCATACTTATTCCATCTTCCGAAATCCAATCTTCTGGAATTTCTTTCACTCCATTCGCGATTTCCGACAACGGTGCTAAACTCGTCTCGCATTGGTAATTTTCACCTTCCGCTCGGACTAAAATTACCATTTTATCAGTCTCACCGGAAACCGCAGCTTTAACCGCAGCCTTTCCAGCCATAAAAGCCTCATCATTATCAGTCTGCGAAGAACAATGAGCTGCAGCCCTTTGTCCAGTTCCCAATTTTGAAGATCGGGCCTTAACCGCAAGGTTTTGCTCCACGACACTAGCTAAGAAATCTCCAACTCCACCGAGTTGCTGATGACCAAATGCATCCTGTCCGGAGGCTGAATTGGCGATGTAGTTTCCATCTTTATCGATCAAGCCTTCCCCGACCACTACCAAACAATATTTATTTTTCTTTAAGACCGCTTGAACATCTTCAACAAATTTATCTTTAGAAAAAGGAACTTCTGGAAGCAGAATCAAATGAGGTGCATCATTGGCATTATCTTTGGCCTTAGCCAGAGTGGAACCTGCCGCAATCCAACCAGCATTTCTGCCCATNACCTCAATAATCGAAACCAAATCATGTTGCCCCATCGCTTCGTGATCCATCGCTGATTCCCGAACNACTGAGCAGATATATTTCACCACACTGCCATAACCTGGACAGTGATCGGTGGTAACCAAATCGTTGTCGATCGTTTTTGGAACNCCGATNACCCTTAACTCATAGCCCTTACTCTGGGCAAGCTTCGAAATCTTATCCGCTGTATCCTGTGAGTCATTCCCTCCACAATAGAAGAAATAACGAATATTATGAGCTTCAAACACTTCTAAAATNCGCTCNTATTCCTGGTCTCGCTTNAACTTAAAACGGCAGGTACCTAATGCAGAAGCAGGAGTNTANCGAAGNCCTCTAACATTCTGTTGCGATTCCTCGGCAAGATCGATGATCTCCTCATTCAGGATTCCTAGAACTCCATTCATTCCACCGTAAACCTCTTCGATGCATGGGTTATTAAGTGCTTCGGCGACTACTCCTGCGACACTTGCGTTAATAACGGCAGTTGGTCCNCCTGANTGGGCGACCAAACAATTTCCTTCTAGTTCCTCTGACATGACAAAATTTANTGATGAAAAAGGTACATTCTTTCAACGAACAGAGGTANATTGGCAATCGCAAAAATTTTACAATCCCTGAAAATCTTCNGAAGTTGTGGGTTCTAGAGTATTGCGGGAGGTTGATAATTTTGAGCATTTGGANATCTTCCACCCCAAGATTCNGCTTTTTTCACAAAATATTCCACCTGACCATGGGCCGCCCCCACNCTNTTTTCTCCTTCTTTCATCAGGTTTTCAATTTTTTTCGTACCGAGACCAATGCGAGGATCACTTCCTAAGCGCGTAATTAAATCATTTTCTTTGACTACACCCGTTCTTAATTCCTTCACGGTGGCGACAGCGTGCTCTTTGATCGCGGCATGGGCATCCTCTCTTCCCGCTCCTTCTTTTACTGCTTCCATCATAATTGTGGTTGAAAGTAAAAAAGGCAGGTATTTTTTGGATTCAGATTCAATCACAGATGGAAAAACTTCCATTTGTTTCAAGACAGTGAGAAAGGTATCAAGCAAGCCATCTATTGCAAAAAAGGCATCAGGNAGCGCCACTCGTCGAACTACAGAGCAGGATACATCCCCCTCATTCCACTGATCGCCCGAAAGTTGAGAAACCATGGTCAGATAGCCATTAAGGATGGNGTGAAAACCATTGATTCGCTCGCAGCTTCGACTGTTCATCTTATGAGGCATTGCAGANGAACCGGTTTGTCCCTTGGCAAATCCCTCCCCTAGCAATTCATGACCGGCCATGATTCGCAAGGTCTTCGAAAAACTAGATGGGGCNGATGCCATNTTNCTTAGTANAGAAACCACTTCNAAATCTAAGCTCCTNGGGTAGACTTGTCCTACATTTTCCCAATTCGCAGTGGCACCCAAATGAGTGATNACCTTNTGATCCAGTTCTTGTGCTTTTTCNACGCTACCCAGCAAAGTGACTTGATCCAAGCANGTCCCCACCGCCCCTTTCACACCCCGGTATGGATAATTCGCACACAACCTGCTCAAGGCCTCCACATTTCTCTCTAATTCTTCTCCCCAAGNAGCAAAACGTTTACCTAAAGTAGTCAGCTGGGCAGGCACATTGTGAGAACGTGCAGTAATTGGAAGATCTTTAAATTCCTCTGCCCTTTGNGCTAATGCCAATAGAGCAGCAATCGATTTCTCNAGAATGATACCAAGTGANCGATGGANCTGCAATTGTTCGACATTCTCGGTTAGATCCCGACTGGTCATTCCCTTGTGAGCGTGTTGATGACCTGCCTTATCTGCAAATTCCTCAAGTCTTGCCTTCACGTCATGCTTTGAAACCTGCTCGCGCTTTCGGATNCCTTCAAGATCTACCACCGCTTTTACCTTTTCAGAGCTTTCAATTGCCTCNAGATCAATATCNAAGCCTAATTCCCTTTGAGCACGCATGACGGCAATCCAGAATTCCCTCTCGAGAATAACTTTACCGGTTGCCGACCAGATTGATTTTATTTCGACCGATGCATAACGCTCAGCCAACGCATTGGGTATTTCCACGCTCATTTATTTAAGGTTCAAGTTTTTCAAGTTTTTCACACACTTCTCTGATTATAAATTCCGGGGTAGAAGCACCTGCAGTTACTCCAACCGTCTGAAATTTCTTCAACGAGTCCAAATCCAAATCTTTAAAAGTCTCNATATGAAAGGTTGGCTTTTGTTGCTCCGCTGCAAGCTTCGCAAGCTTTCTGGTATTNGCCGANTGCTTCCCGCCAATGACCACGATTGCTTCCGCTCCTTCTTGGACCAGACCGACCAAATCGGACTGCCTTTCCTTGGTCGCACCGCAGATNGTATCGAAAACGGCAATATTGGGATAGATTTCGGATAATTTCCTNGATACCTCTTTAAATTCATGAGTGAACATGGTGGACTGAGAAACGAGGGCTACTCCACCCTTAAAAGGAGGAAGGCTAGCCAATTCAGTTACATTTCTCACGACATGGCTTTTCCCCTTNGCATATCCCATTAGTCCGATTACTTCCGGATGTTCTGGATCACCGAAAATTACGATGTCATATCCTCTCTCCGCATGCACTTTCACTTTACCCGCAATGATTCCTACATCTGGACAAGTGCCGTCNCGGAATGGCAGTCCTAGNCCCTTTAAATATTGCCTCCTCTCGGGAGAGATCCCATGNGCTCGGACAACCACGACAGATTCCTTATCTTCTTTTTTACTTAGCTCCAATTTCGACTGACTTTGATAATCACCCACTTCACGAATGTCTTCCGAACTTAATGCACTCATCATTTGACGGTTGTGAATCAAGGGNCCATCTGTGTAGACGGTTTTNTTTCCTCCTTGTGCTTCATCNCGAGCAACTTGCACTGCTCTTTCAACTCCCCAACAAAACCCTGCNCTTTTTGCCCTGATTACTTTCATAGTTNNTTACTACTACTTATCTTTTCGCCTTCAATCGAGCAATATTGATTTGCAAAAGCCTTCATTTCCCGAAAAAAAGATGAATGCCGANATTTTCTGTGCCTCNTACTCANGCCCTTACTTTACTNACACTTGTAAGNNTTACCTCTGTTTTTTCGGCNGANNAACAAAAGNAAAAAAAAGAAAGCATTTATCAGCTAAGNACTGCTNCACGAGATGGAATTGGTAAGTTTTACATGGGCAGAGAGATTTCCCAAGTCATGGGGCACTTGGGAGCTTCTTGGCTAGAAAGACCTAAAAGGGAACAAGAAGAAAGAACGGATCTTCTCATTAAAAGTATGCAGATCAAACCAGCGGATCGGATTGCCGATATTGGTGCAGGCTCCGGTTACTTCTCTTTCAGAATGTCAGATTTGGTCCCCGATGGAAAAGTATTTGCGGTTGATATTTCTCCTCAAATGCTCGGTATTATTCGGGCCAGAATCAAAGAAAAAAAGGTCGCAAATGTTGTCCCCATTCAAAGCACAATCACTCGAACCATGCTTGAACCGTCTAGCATTGATAAGGCTTTAATCGTAGATGCATACCACGAATTTTCCCACCCTAGAGAAATGGCAAATTCCATTTTCAAGGCNCTNAAAAAAGATGGNCTATTGATTTTGATCGAATATAGAAAAGAAGATAAGAAAGTTCCCATTAAACCCCTTCACAAGATGACTGAAAAGCAGGCAATTAAAGAAATTGAAGTGGTTGGATTCAAATGGGAAAAAACCCTTTCAGTTTTACCTCAACAACACTTTATGATTTTTAAAAAGAAGTAGTTCTTTTTGAAATTTAAAATAACCATTCACTACCTAATCACCCACCAGNAATTCTATCTACNATGAAGAAAATCTTACTCTTTTCCTTGTTAGCCCTCCCCCTTTTGATCCCCTCATTGAGCTACGGCTTGGAGGTGGCAGGCTTTACTTTTAATCCGCCCAGTGAATGGGTTTCNTCCAAACCAACTTCCAACATGCGCAAGGCTCAGTTTGAGGCCCAAAGCAAGTCCAAGGAAAAAGCGGAAATCGCTTTTTTCCACTTTGGCTCNACCGGTGCAGGCGGGATTCAAGCCAATGTGGATCGCTGGATGAAACAGTTCGAGGACCCTCAGGGAAAAGTGGTNAAAACTGAAAAATTTGGGGATAACAGCCTNACCTTTGCACAAGCCNATGGAACTTTTCTAAGTGGAAGGCCTTTTGGACCTAAAACCCCGAAACCAGGCTATGCATTAACTGCTGCCATCATCGACGGCCCTGCTGGTTCCATTTTCATCAAAATGACTGGCCCCAGGGCTGCCGTGGANGAGCATACGGATGCCCTNAAGAAAATGGCNCAAGCTGCGGTCAANAAGTAAATGCANNACCCTNTTATTTGCCCGTCGCTGCTATAATTCCNTCAAGTACGCACTGGGCATATTCTTCAACCAAAGATAACCTTGGTACAGCCCCAAAATTCTTGGTTCCCTGGTATGGACCAAGTTGAATCCGTTCATATTCCGTTTTCGAATTGGCAATGTATGGTTCCATAAAAACAACCGGGCATTGATAAATTCGATTGGCCAATAAATTTCTTGCCCAAACTCCTGGGGTATTTCCTACCTTTAAGGCATTAGGTCCTTTGTAGGCAAAAGCAGGTAATCCTGTTTTCCGGCCAAAAGAAATACTTACTTTCTCAGCAAAGATTTGCTCCGTTCTTTGCCAAGCGTTAAGCAATCGAAAAATCATCTCAAAACGCTGATCATCAAAGGCTAATTCTCCGCCCATGTAGCAACCATTAACCAGAACATGATAATCATTTCGGTCAACAAGCTCCTTCTTATTTTCATCGCTCCAGGGAGCCGCATTCAGATGGAGGCAAACCGTCAAGTCGGGCTGAATGTGATCATTGATGAGTTTAGCTCGTGCATGGATTTCACTGACCCTGTAAAACATCATCTCTCGTCTTTTTCTTTTCAAAATTTCGATTTCTTCCACTGGCAAACTCGTAAAATCCCTTTCTTTGGTCCAAGTTTCCGCCCATGCCTCAAATGCCTGCGGTTTTTCTTTGGTAACTGGTTTTAAATTACTTCGTACTAGAATGGCCTTGAACCCTTTTTCCTCGAGTAAATCCTTTACCCTTTTGGCAACCTTTAGGGAGAGATCTCCCTCCTTTACGAAATCATCCTCTCCGATTCTAAAACTTCTTCCCTCCATTTCCGCATATTCTCCACCTATGTGTCCGGGATCCAAGGCAATCGTGTTGATCTCTAAGGGGACGCTAAGGTTCTGATCTTTTTCTTCCCTTTTAGAATTGGGCACGCACTGCAAGATATACCAATCTTCTTTTCCCGCCCTTTTTCTGATTAATACCTGTCCGGGTTTAAATTTGATCCATGGCTTCCACCAGCTCTCCCTCGGACAATAAATATCTTTGAGTTCGGAACGAAAACTCTCCAACGACCAAAGGTTTTGAAATGGATCCAATCGTGACCAATCCGGTTTCTGACCTAGAGGAGTAACTTTAGCACCAATATTCAGGTTTACGAAAAGCAAAACCATTAGAATTACCCACTTATTTCCCACAGATATTATAATGAATCGACAGAAAGGATTTGCAAAGTCTTTTCTTTTCCCCGAGGACTGCATGCGAAAGCTATGTCAATGGAGCAAAATGAAGAGCCCAAAACATTCTTCAAGAATAAAGAAATTCTTGTATTGGAAGACGATTCTTTTTTAGCAAAGCGCCTGGCTGCAAAATTTGAGAAACTTGAAGTCGGAGTAACCACTTGCATTAACCTGCAGGAAGCAAGAAAAGCACTTGAGAATTTTGTTTTCGATTTTGCTTTGCTTGATCTTAACCTTCCCGACGGGGAAAGCCTTGAACTTCTTCGCGAAGAATTACTACCAAGTAATACCTTCACTATTTTAATGACCGCAGAAGGTGGAATTCAACCGGCGGTAGAGGCAATGCAACTCGGTGCAGTTGATTACTTAAGTAAACCTTTTGAAATGGATGAAATCCCCTTTCTTTTTCTGAAGTGTGACAGGCAGCGGAAAAATCAAAGGCTGCTCCAACATGACTCTGAGAGGAGGAAGCGAAAAACTGCCGGCTTGTTTTTCGAAGGTGCCTTCAAGGAGGACTTACATCAACTTACAAAAATTACCGATGTAGACCAGCGACTTAAAAATAACCTCCCTCCTCTTCTTATTGATGGCCCAACTGGATCCGGTAAGTCAACTTATGCTCGTTGGGTTCACGACCATGGCCCTCGCCATGGATCTGCTTTCGTTGCCCTGAATTGTTCAGCAATCCCAAATAATTTAATTGAATCTGAATTATTTGGACATGAAAAAGGTGCTTTTACCGACGCAAAAAATGCCCGCATCGGCCTTTTTGAAGCTGCTGATCAAGGAACCCTCTTTTTAGATGAAATCACCAGCCTTTCCATCGAGGCCCAAGCAAAACTTCTTTTAACCATTGAAAGCGGAATGATTCGGCGAGTTGGAAGTTCAAATGAAATCAAAGTAGATGTGCGGATTATTGCAGCAGCCAATCAGGATTTATCAAAATTGATTCAGGAGGGAGCCTTCAGGGAGGATCTCTTTCATCGCCTGGACTTGTTGAGAATTAAAATCCCAATTCTTGCCTCAAGAGGAAAGGAGATCGTAAACCTTGCCAAATATTTACTCGGTTCCTTATCCAAAAAATATCAACTCGCTACTCCAGTAATTGAACCTTCCTGCGAGAATGCATTAATCGAACACGATTGGCCTGGAAACACCCGTGAACTTATTCACGAACTTGAACGGGCTTTAGTAATGAGTGAACCTGATCAACCTCTGCACTTTAATTTCTCACGCAATCATGCCCGAAGCTTGAGCTCAGATGACTGGCTAAACCCTTCCTTTCGTTTCCCCAAAAATGACTTCAATTTGGAAGAGGAAATTTTAAGGCTGATCGATTTGGCAATTCAGCAAGCCGGAGGGAACATCTCTGAAGCTGCAAGAATTCTTGGCGTTCCCAGAGATTATATACGCTATCGCAAAAAAAAGAATTCCTCCTAAGAAATGGGAAATACTTACCAAAATACGAATCCTGAAACTGGTAATATTTCCCAAAACAAGTATTTATTTCTTTCCAAATTTCAAAAAATATTATTACCCTTTGCCTCATAGTGTTTTATGTAATTAATAAATCTTGGCACAAAATATGATACTAAAATTTATCTTATACAAAATTCTTAAATAAAAATATGAAAAAATTTATAATCCCTACGATCGTAAGCTTAATACTAAGTACCTTCGCTTTTTCGCAAGAAAAGCAAAAACCAGAGGTTGATTCTTCCAACCTTGGAGAAAAGAAAAAGAAAGTTGAAGTTGAACGTCCTCGCTTTCCAACTCATTGGGGTCGACCTCCAGAGATTCAATTAAAAGACTACCGTCCTCTCCCTGGGGGCTTTGGTATGGGTAGTTCAACTCTCGCCTATTGGATCAAGGAAAACATCGAAGAAGATGCCAAAAAGGGAAAACCTGAAGTAGATCCAAAAGATCCTCGTAACATCGAAAAAGAAACCTTACAGGCTCTAAAAGAGGGTAAGATTTCTAAGGAAGATGCACAAAAAAAACTTACTTCTTTGCGTAAAGAAATGGCAGAGAAAGGGGATCGAAAGCTCCCAAAACGCCCTCAAAAACCCGAGCTTTCAGAGGAAGTCAAAGAGAAGATTGCTGCGGTTAAAGAAATGGAAAAATCCATTCATACCGAAATGAAAGCAAAAGTAGAAGAACTTGGAAAGGATGCATCCCGTGAGGAGATCAAAACCGCAGTGGAGGCATTTAAAGAAAGCAACAAGGAAAGGTTCGAGGAGATCAAAGAAAAACATTCTTCGATCCGGGAAAATATGGAAGCCAACCGTCCTCCAAAACCAGAAAGACCTGAACTGACTGCTGCATTGAAAAGTAAGGTAGATGCTCTCAAAGCAAAACAAAAAGAAATGCATGAAGCTCAAAAGAAACTTCACCAAAGTCTTAAGTATGCTTCCAAGGATGAGCGTAAAGAAATGATTACTGACTTCAAAGAGGCAAACAAAGAAAAGCATGAAGAAATTAAAACCCAAGCCAAAGAAGTTAAAAAAGAAATCAGGGAATTGGTTGAAACAGATGCAACCAGAACTTCTGATCTTTAAAGTTTTTCACCCATCTTGAGGTAATTTTTACAAGCGGGATGACCACACGGTCATCCCGCTTTTCTGTTTGTGAATTCTCCTCTAATTTGCGTTATTTCATTTTCATAAAGCATTTATTCCATTTTTTCTCATGCTTTCTTTCCTCGGTTCTTCTCGGACAAGACCAGAACAGCACTTTATCAGATGAAGAACTTAGCCAGATGCTTTTTGGAACCAATCCATCAGAAAATGTGGAATTCACAGAAACAAAAAAAGCACCATGGGTTCCCTCTTATTCCGGTGAAATCGGCATCGGCTATTCCGACAATCCACTTTATGGCCCATTTGTTAGGCAAGATACTTCTTTTTTGGAAACCTCGCTTGAAGCTTTTTTCATCCGGGANGGNAGTCAGGAATANCTCANCTACCTTTATTTNTTNGGAGAAGGNAAGAGATACGANNCNTTAGAGGATAATAAGGANACNTCCCTTNTTCTTGCTCAATTNGAACACNCTTATACTCCNCTCAAATCGCCCTANACTTATGGACTNCGCGTGCGTCATATCTATTACGATCAAGGTTTTGATTTTTCGGAGCTAGGACTTCCTTACACCATGAATGTTCGCTCAAACAAAACGGAGTGGATCCCTTACTTATCCAAGGTATTCTCAGAACAATGGTCGGGGTCCATCCAATTCATAAAAGGTTTTGAGGACTTTAAGGTCATTGCAGATGACAACCAAGATGCCGCGGTCCAAATCTCGATCCGTGGAACTCCTGATTTTTTGGAGTGGGAATTTGAAGGTCAATATTCAAAAAAGCAATACCGAGAAAGACCCAAACGAGATGGGGATGGGAACCAGCTTTCCACGGATGCCATGCAAACTGAAAAAGTAGAGCTTTCTTACGAATTACAAAAAGATTTTAGTCATTCTCTTTGGAANAATTCTTCAGCAAAGTTGAAGTGGACCCNGTTAAAAGATGATGCGGGCGGATATTATGACTTTGAAAAAATTGGTTTTAGACTCGAACAAGAATTACAGGTTTCATTTTTCAGCACCAACGCAAGCATCATGGGTTCAGAAACAGTCTACAAACATAGAAGGGTTGACTCTGGGGAACGATTCAAACGGCAAAGTTTGAGCTACAGTACCTCNGCCACTTTTCCCTTCNATGAAAAAACGGATTTTTACNTCCGNTGGGAAAGAGAAGAAGATTTTTCAAATGCAAGAGATTATGAATATTTCACAAACTTCTGGTCTTTAGGAGTACAATGGGANCTTTAAGATTAATGAAAATCCGGAAAGAATGGTTTGGCTTTGGTCTCTGCTTGCTTCTACTATTTGTCCTCACAGCTATTTTACTCTGGCATTCGAGGGCTCAGTTTCACTCCCAAATCATTGAATCCCAGCATAAGTTGTTAGATTCAGAGATCAGTAGTATCGCCGAGAAAACTGAACTTAAACTTTTGGAAAGCGATATCACTTTTTTTGATCTGGGTCTAATCGAAATGACCTCTGACCGAAGCGAACTTCTTGAAAAAATCATTATCGAGGCACTGACTATTCCAAATGTTCTCCAAATATTTGCCTATGAAATGAATGGTTCCTCCATTCCTCTTATCACGGGGGAACGATCAAGCCCCGGTCTCAATACCTTGCAGACCAAAATCAAAACAGAAAAAACTTTTTTCAGACACAACCGAGGAGAGTACATTTCCTTATTTCTGAAAGTTGATACCTTAGAGGAACCCTGTGTTTTTGAAATTCAACTTGAAGAATACTTCATTCTTAGTGATTGGGATGCCATCGACCGGGAATTTTTAAGCCAAGGGATTCTAATCTTGGTATCGGGTACGATTATCATGTTCATTATCTTTCGATTTATGAGTATCCGTATTCANGAAAGAGAAAAGCGATTGGAACAAAAAAATCAACTTCTTCAAAAAACCAACCAGAAATTAGCCCAGGTTTATAAAACGGTCAGCCTGGGTGCCCTGACTGGTCACTTAATGCATTCCTTAAAAACACCCCTTACTCATCTTCAGATCTTGGCCCAAGAAGCAGCGAAACAAAGTGCAGTTGATCCGGATGAGCTCCTCGAAGTCCATAATCGCATGATGGGCTTAGTTTCCCAATCCTTACATTCGCTCAAAGAAATTGAAGACCAAAAAAAGGTGTACCATGTCTCACTTCGGGAAATCTTTGAAGTTGTTATTGAAAAAACCAAGGGAATATCAAGCTCCGGAAATGTCCAATTCNTAGAAGACCATTCCTTGGATCAAACTTTTGACAACTTAAATAGTGCCCTTCTATCCCCTATTTTAATCACCTTGATTGAAAATGCTTTCGAATCCAAAAAAGACAGCATCGTGACATTGGGATCCTCTAAAAAACCAGAAGAATTCCAGATTCACATCTCAGATACCAGTGGTGGCATTCCATCTACGGAGAGAGAATTTCTTTTTGATCCTTCCAAGAGTAGAAAAAGCGGAGGGACTGGGCTTGGACTTGCTCTTGCACATCAACTTGCTCAATGCATGCCTGCAAGCTTGGAGTTAGCCGAAACCGATCAAACTGGTTCAAAATTCACCATCACTTTGCAACCGAAGGAAGAGGGAATATAATATATTATAGTTGGCTTCATTTTATTCTTTGAACTAAGTTTATATCAGCCGTGTCCTTGCGTTTCTTAATCTTACTTCCTGCCCTGTTCTTACCCAAGTTTTTGGTTGGATATTCGTGGAATCCTCCCAACGGAATGTTTACCGAGTCCACAAACTGTAGATCTTGTCACAATAGCTACTCCTTAAATTCAGGAAGTGGAAGCATAAGCCTTTCTGGATTACCTAGCAGTTATACTCCCGGCCAAACTTATGACCTTTCCCTTATTTTCTCGGGAACTTCGTTGAACAGCTATGGNTTTCAACTNGCCGCACAAGCCAATATGAACACCAGTGGAACCCTTAGTGCCGTATCCAGTGACATGAGTATTGATGCCAGTGCAGCCGAACATCGGGGTGCTTCTTCTTCGGGTATCTGGAACTTTCAATGGACTGCCCCTGCCACCGATGAAGGTTCGGTTTCCTTCTATGCGGTCGGGGTTGCAGGCAATGGGGGGGGAAGNAGTGGGGACTATGTTTACACGGCTAGTGAAAATCTATCTGCTGCTGCTACCGAAAGTGTATCCATGGAATGGAATGCAAGCACTGGAGGAGTTATCTTTTCTTCCCCCACCATCGGGTCTGACGGAGCAATCTATGTTGGTTCCAATGATAANAAACTCCATGCTTTTCATGCGGATGGTAGTCCCAAGTGGACTTTCAATGCCGAAAATTGGGTCGATTCCACTCCTGCAATTGGGCCAGACGGCACCATATATGTAGGCTCTTGGGATAACAAAGTATACGCGATTAACCCAAGCGATGGGAGTAAGCAATGGGAATTTGAAACCAATAGTTATGTGATCGCCAGCCCCTCNGTTGGTGCGGATGGTAAGATCTATGTCGGGTCCAAAGATTCTATTTTCTATGCCCTTGAAAGTAATGGTTCCNTGGCTTGGGAATATTTTGCCGGACAACCGATTTCATCCTCTGCTGCCTTGGGTCAAGATGGTAGCATATATTTTGGAGACGAAAATGGTACCTTGCATGCCCTTCATCCAGATGGAAGTAGTAAATGGACCTATGTAATCGACGAGGTAGCCGATACCAATAAATCGATTCTTTCCTCTCCTGCCCTCGACCTTTCTGGAAATATTTATTTTGGTTCCGGTAATGGATATTGCTACTCGCTCGCCGACAATGAGAACAACGCGACCCTCAATTGGCAATTCCTGACCGGGGATCGGGTCGATGCATCTCCTATTCTTGGGGCTACCAATGATGTATTCTTCGTATCTCGGGATGGATACCTACGTTCTTTATCCAGCTTAACTGGAGGACTCAACTGGGATGCATTCGTTGGAGATGTTTTTTACAGTGCCCCCGTTATCGATAGCAATGGAAGAGTTTATGTTATTGGTTACACCGGTGGAGGGGAAAATCACTTATCAGCATTTGAGTCAAATGGCACCAAAGCATGGGATACTAATCAATCGGAGATTAGTTTCTCCGTTGCCGGAATTGTGGATTCTTCCCTCCTTCTAAGTGAATCGGGGAAATTATATTACGGGTGCTATGATGGTAAATTATATTGCGTTGACATCGGATCTGGACCTGCGACTTCAGATTGGCCCATGTTCCAAGGTAATGGAAAACGAGACGGGGCTTGGCCAAGCTATACTTTAGAAATTTCCGCAAATAGCGATGGTTATGGTCAAGTTTCGGGAGCNGGAATTTATAACCCTGGCTCCACCGTAACGATAACCGCCACTCCTGCTACAGGTCACTCTTTTGAATCTTGGTCCGGCAGCGGCCCCGCAGATCCAAGCTCCGCCTCAACGACCATCGAAATGACCGAAGACCGNAACCTTTCCGCTGTCTTCNCTGTAAACTCCTACCAAATAAACNTTACAGTTTCACCCACGGANGCTGCGGTGATCCAAGGAGCTGGGATCTACCCATATGGTGAAACTGCCACCCTTTCAGTTTCNTCACTTGGAGC
This sequence comes from Verrucomicrobia bacterium TMED60, assembly GCA_002171765.1. The sequence goes on along the minus strand of NHDN01000060.1, from coordinate 10,349 downwards.
TGGCTACCAGTTTGAATCCTGGTCAGGGGGAATNTCCGGAAATTCAGATCCCTTAACTTTTTCGGTAAANCAAGACAGCAACATCACCGCAAACTTTGAAATCATNAATTATGAGCTGAATGTAACCGTAGTCTCCGGGGGAACCGTTNCTGGAAGNGGTTTANTTCCATACGGTAATTTAGCTCAAATAAGTGCCACAGCTTCGGATGGTTATACTTTCTCGGGTTGGACCGGTAGCGGGGTGACAGATCCCAACTCGGCTTCGACAACGGTCAGNATGACCGAAGCTAGAAATATAACTGCCAGTTTTACGCTCAATACCTATGCTCTCAACATCTCAACAACTGGACNGGGCTCGGTGACNGGAGCTGGTACTTATAGTCACGNTGNTCTGGTAACCATTTCTGCAGTGCCATCCACCGGCTTCAGTTTTTTGAACTGGGAGGGGAATGGGATCTCAGATATCCAATCGGCTACCACCACCGTCAGCATGACCGAAGACAGAAATATAACTGCTATTTTCGGGACCAACTCTTACTCTCTGCTGGTATCTGCAGGAAATGGAGGAACTGTAACTGGATCCGGTACTTTTTCTTATGGAAGCGAAGCATCGATTGAAGCGATCCCTGCCACTGGATACTCTTTTGTTTCTTGGTTTGGCCANAATGTAGACTCAGTAAATGCCCCCCAAACTACGGTGAGCATGACCCAAGATATATCTCTAAGTGCAATTTTTGAAATCGACCAATTTACTTTATCTCCAATCACAACTACCGGGGGTACGATTACCGGAGGCGGAACCTATGAGTATGGAACCATGGTGAATATCAATGCCATCCCCGACTCGGAGTATCTTTTTGTTCGATGGGAAGGGGTTGATATTACCGATAAAAACTCATCTTCGACCACCATTGTAATCAACCAGAATCAGCAAATCACCGCGGTTTTTGAAGCAAAGCCCCTGGAAGAAAAGTCCTTAATTCTGACTTCTTCTCCAAACGTAGCAGGTACAACTTCTGGATCGGGTAGCTACCCCATGGGTTTGTCGGTGGCTATTTCAGCCACTCCATCAACGGGCTATGCTTTCTCCTACTGGTCTGGAGGAAATTTCGATGATCCAAATTCATCCTCCACGGAAATGATCATCCATTCAGATTCGAATGCAACGGCTCATTTCAGCCCATTGACTTTTACCTTGGAAATCAATGCTTCGCTTGGAGGAAGTGGGACGGGAAGCGGAACCTATGACTTCGGAACTGACGTCTCGATTTCTGCAATTCCAGAAAATGGGTATCATTTCAAAAGCTGGCATGGTGCTGGTATCGATAATCCATTGTTAGAAACTGTCAGTATCTTAATGGATCAAGACCTCAACATCTCTTTGTCATTTGAGGTCAATCAATATACTCTCAGCTTATTCACCAATAACTCAGGAGGTATAGTTGAAGGAGGAGGAACTTTCACTCATGGTACTACCGCATCGATTCGAGCATTGCCTTCAGACGGATACAAGTTTTTGGGATGGTCCGGTGCAAACTTAGAATCCAACAGTGAAAAAAACATCCTTTTATCGATGGATACGAACTATGAACTTACTGCCAATTTTGGCACCCTTACGGTTACGAGCATTTCTGGAATAAATGATTTGGGTTCCAACTGGTATAGTTCGGACTGGCTTGGATATTTTCATTTCACCAACGAGGACTGGTGCTATCACNTGGAAATCGGTTGGCTTTACATTGTCCCCATTGATGATGACAGTTTATGGGCTTGGTCCCCTCAATTAGGATGGCTATGGTTGTCCAGTGTGGCCTTTGGAGATGGGCTGGCATGGTCTCGAGANGATGGGGACTGGCTTTATTTCTCCTTCGCCCCNGCTGGTTCATCCCGAATTTATCATTACCAAAATCANGTCTGGACTTCCTTTGACCCCAACGAAGCAGTCAGCCTGGAAGAATCGCTCTTTTAGATTTCGGTCGCTATATTCTTTCTGCCCTCAAGGGCATTTTTTAATGTTGTCTCATCGGCATAGGTGATACCCGCACCACTGGGTAGTCCAAATCCGATTCGACTAACCTGAACNTCTTTCTCTCCGATGATTTCCTCCTTGATATAATGACAAGTAGCCTCTCCTTCCATATCATTTCCAAGTGCTAAAATAATTTCTTTCAGAAGATCATTTTCAAGTCGTTTTGAGAGGGTAGAAAAATTAAGTTGCTCAGGTCCAACTCCGCGGATCGGAGATAGTTTCCCTTGGAGAACATGATATTTTCCCCTAAATACTCCGGACCTCTCCATCGCATATAAATCCGTTACCGATTCCACAATGCAAATGGTTGACTCATCTCGTTCCTCATCCATACAAATTGAGCATTTTTCCTCTTCGGTTAAATTGCCGCAAACCGAACAGGGACCCAAATTTTCGGATGCATTTTGAATCGCTTTGGAGAGTGCGGATGCTTGGTTTGGCTTCTCAACCAATAAATGCAGTGCAATTTTTTCCGCAGATCGAAAACCCAGACCTGGCAGGGATTTTAACCCTTGAACAAGGTCGTCATACGAAGATATCAAAGTTATAAATAATTTAGAACAAGCCAGGCATCTGCATGCCACCAGTCAATCCACTCATGGTTTCATCACTTTTTTTCTTGGCTTGCTCCGATGCATCTACGATTGCTTGAAGAATCGCTTCGGAAACAAACTCGGGGTCTTCCTTGAGAAACTCAGGGTCCAAAGTTAAACCCTTAAATTCACCTTGTCCGGTGATATTGACGGTAACCGCACCNCCCCCACCACTTACCTCAATCATCTCTTGGGAAAGAAGAGATTGTGCCTCTTCCATCTTCTGTTGCATTTTCTGTGCTTGTTTAAGTAATTTTCCTACGCCTACCATGATCCCATTGAAAGAATTCAGCACCTAGCTTGCAAGCATTTCTTGGTATGCTTTCTGAAAAGACGAATAAAAAGGGCTCCAACCCGTTTCTTTGCGTATTCGATCACTTGATACTTTTCGATTGGGAGCACCCNTCGATTCTTGATCATCAAAGGCAACCTTGGGCANACTTAAGGCCCCCGCAATCCAGTCAACAATCTCTCTTCTTTTTGCCCATTCGTTATCAGAAACATTGTAAATTTTACCCTCTTTGGGATTCGTTTGCTTGAGAACCTGCATNATTGCGTTCACCGCGTCATCCCGATGAATAAGATTTAATATTCTGCTTCCCCTTCCACTCATGGTTTCTCCCCGTTTCACCTTATCAATTAACAAGTGTCGGTCTGGGCCATACAGTCCTGCCAACCTTAAAACAAAACTTCTTCTCTTTTCTGCATTCAAAGNCATACACTCCTCTTCTGCCTCTAAAAGAATTTTTCCNCGCTCAGAGACTCCAGAATTACTGAAAGTCTCGTCCACCACCTCCCCTTGGCTCTGAGGATATACGGAAGTGCTACTGGTAAAGATAAAGGTACATCTGCGATCATGCTCTAACCACTTGCGAATCGATCGTAAACCACCCAAGTAGGATTGACGATAGCCATCCAGGTTCGGGGCAGCCGCACCNACACAGTTCACGATATAATCCTGCTCGAAGCTCAATTTGGAATGCCAAGCCTGATCCTCCAACCTACCGACAACAACNTGATGGACGCCGGCACCTCTNAGATCCTTGGCAGTGGCTTCATTTCTGGTAAAAGCCGACACTTCCCAATCCATGGCCAAAGAAGCTTCAGCCAAGGCCTTACCCAGATATCCACATCCTAAAATGGTTATTTTCTTACTCATATTTTTTAATATATCCGCAAAAAGTTCACTTCGGTGAATTTCTTTTTTATTTTACTCCTTGAATTAACTCTAAATCCTTGGCATGGCTTGCAGTAATTATGCATATCGTATTCGTTTGTTGGGGCAACATTTGTCGTTCTCCTGCCGCAGAGGCCACTTTCAAAAAACTACTCCATGACAGGGAACTTCAGGGAAAAATAACCTGTGATTCTGCTGGAACTATTTCCCAGCATCATGGAAATCCTCCAGATTCCAGAATGCAAAAAGCAGCCCGCAACCGAAATATTCAAACTTCAGGTACCGCCCGTATGGTCACGGATCATGACTTTGAGAATGCCGATTTTTTGATCACCATGGACCATTTCAATTTTTCTGAGTTATCCCGTCTAGCCCCGAATGAAGAGGCAAAAAAGAAGATCCTTCCCTTTTGTGATTATGTCTCGACTTCAGATGTCGAAGTTCCGGATCCCTACTACGGGGGAGATGCAGGCTTTGAAAAAGTTCTGGATTTACTNGAAGATGGCTGTACCCGCTTGCTCGATGAGTTGCAGAAAAAAATGAAGTGAATTGATCAAATCCATGAGCCATGCCCAACAATATATCAGCATTGACCATGCAATTTCCGATCATACTGCTAAAGCTTTTGTATCCAAGACCAGAAGCTCGGTTAGCGGTGGGTGTATCAATCAGGCATCGAAAATTGAGGGCCAAGATGGTCGGATTTATTTTCTGAAGCAAAACAACTTAAACTTTTTACCTTTTTTTGAAGCCGAAGCCAGAGCCCTCATTGAAATTGAGGAAACGGGCACCATCCAAGTNCCCCAGGTTATCGTATTTGGAGAAACCGGGGAAAACTCCTTTCTTATTCTTGAATTCATGGAACAAGGAAGTTCTTCCAAAGCAGGACAAAAGCAACTGGGCCGAGAACTTGCCCAGCTTCATCAAGTGGAGAAATCTTTTTTTGGCTGGGAGAGGGACAACTGCATCGGAGCTACTCCGCAGCCAAATCCCAAGTCGAAGAATTGGCTGGATTTTTATCGCACCCATCGACTAATCCACCAATTTGAACTCGCGAAACAAAAAGGAAAGGTATTTGACCAGGTTGAGCCCCTTCTCACCGGTCTCGATTTTTTCTTTAGTAATTATACCCCCACCCCTTCCCTTCTTCATGGGGATCTCTGGGGAGGAAACGCTTCCTATGATGCCAAAGGGAGTCCCTTTATTTTTGATCCTGCCACTTATTACGGTGATCGCGAGACCGACCTGGCATTTACTTACATGTTCGGTGGGTTCTCAAGCGATTTCTATCAGGCATATCAAGAAACTTACCCGCTCGATTCGGGGTTTACAGAACGCAAGATTCTTTACAACCTGTATCACGAACTGAACCACTTTAACCTTTTTGGTGGTGGATATGCTAACTCCGCCCAATCCAGCATAAACACCCTCGTCCATCACTTGCCGTGAAAAACGACCTTCAAAAAATTCTTCTCAACGAAAACGACATTCGCCAGCGAATTCAAGAACTTGGACTCGAAATCGACCGCCACTATGAAGGACGGGAGATTCTCCTCGTCACCTTGCTTGATGGGGCCATTGTTTTCGCCGCTGACCTGATTCGAAACCTGTCCAGTCCATTGCGCTTGGATTGCCTTCGGGTTTCCAGTTATGGGAATTCTACGGACCCGGAGACCGCACCCCGAATTCTTAGTTCATTAAAATCGGAGGTAGAAGGTAAAGATGTGCTCTTGGTCGACGATATTCTAGATACTGGAAATACCATGCAACGAGTCTCCGAGGAAGTTCTTTCTAAAAATCCGGCTTCCCTAAAAACCTGCGTTTTCTTAGACAAACCAGACCGTAGACAAAACCATTTTCGTGCGACCTGGTCGGGATTCTCGATTCCGGATGAATTCGTGGTCGGATATGGCCTGGATTATGCCGGGCAATATCGCCAACTTCCTTATGTGGGCACCTTGAAGCCAAGCATTTACGAAAAGTAACTTTTAACTCATGAGCCAAAGCACTCGCAATCCACTCCGCAAAATTTATGATTGGACTCTGTCGCTTGCAGAGAAAAAATCGGCCTCTGCCTGGCTCGCTGGTATTTCCTTTGCCGAAGCCAGTTTTTTCCCAATCCCTCCTGATGTCCTCTTGATACCCCTATGCCTCGGAGCCCTAAAAAAGGCTCTTCGATTTGCCTTAATCTGTTCGATTGCTTCGGTATTGGGTGGACTTGCAGGTTATGCAATTGGAGCCATTGGTTGGGAAAGCTTGCAGTCCTATTTCTACCTTTATGTACCTGGCTTTACCGAAGCTAAATTCCAGAGGATTACCGAGTGGTATGTTGAATGGGGATGGCCCCTGGTCTTTCTTGCTGGGTTCTCTCCCATTCCCTACAAGGTATTCACCATTGCCAGTGGAGTATTGAGCATGAACCTGCTCCCTTTTATTCTTGCCTCTGCGGTCAGCCGGTCTGCTCGATTCTTTCTTGTCGCTATTCTAATTGCAAAATTTGGGGAGCCCATGAAAGAAAAAATGGATAAGCACTTCAACCTGCTCGCCCTGCTTTTTGCCGCTTTATTAATTGGCGGCTTTGTCCTGCTCAAAAGCTTGACCGCTCACTAAAATACTGTCTCTGAGCCAGAAAAAGGGCCCGTTTCAAAGCCCGGTATTTTTGGAGTAATAACAAGCACGGCATAGTGAAACATACCGTTCATTCCCGCCAATTTCGATTTGATCCCCTGCCATTTCCATCTTTCCGGAACTATCAATTCGGGCATTCATAGTCGCTTTTTTACCGCAGTGGCAAATCGTCTTAATCTCTTTGATCTCATCTGCCCAAGCCATCAAGTATTGGCTTCCCTCAAAAGGCTCGGTCAGGAAATCCGTTCGGATTCCAAAAGCCAGAACCGGAATGCCTTCCTTATCTACCACTTCTGCGAGCTGTCCCACTTGTTCTTTGCTCAGAAATTGTGCTTCATCCACCAGGACGCAGGATAGTGAATCCTCTTGCTTTTTTTTTCTTACTACATCCAGCAGATTATCCCCTTTACGAAAAGGAGTGGCTTCCTGCTGAATTCCAATCCTTGAACGGATCACCCCCACTCCATGTCGGTCATCTAGGTAAGCGGTGAGCAAAAAAGTTTTCATTCCCCGCTCCCCGTAATTATGATGGGCTTGTAATAAAGCCGTCGATTTTCCTGCATTCATCGAGGAGTAATGAAAATACAACTTGGCCATGTCTCTAAAGGGACAAAACTTTTAATCTCTGGCAAGCATCATCATCCCTGTTCCAAATCTAAGCGTTCCATATATTCCGAAACATTACAGGTCAGCATTCTTGTCTTGCTGGGTGAAACCTCCAAGACCTTGGTCACCACTTCATCCAAAAAAGACCGGTCATGGCTGACAATAATTGCGGTTCCATCAAATAAATTCAGGGCTTCCTGCAGGACTTCCTTACTTCGAATATCCAAGTGATTGGTCGGCTCATCCATGATCAGAAAATTGCATGGCTTCATCAACAATTTTGCCAGGGCTACCCGGTTTCGTTCTCCACCGGAAAGAACCGAGGTCTTCTTAAAAACATCATTACCACTGAACAATAAAGCACCCAGAGCCGCTCTCGGATTTGCGTCCGGATTATCATGTAAGGAGGATTCTACCTCCTCAAGAACTTCATTTGTGGGATTTAATTCTTCCGCTTGATGCTGGGCAAAATATCCAATGACTGTATTTACTCCGACATCCCGCTTTCCTGCCTGAAAGGGTTCGACTCCGGCCAGAATCCGTACCAAGGTTGATTTCCCCGCACCATTGACCCCGACCACCGCAATTCGATCCCCCTTTTCGATGCGCAAATCCAAGCCATCAAAAACCTCTAAGTCATCATAAGACTTCTTGAGCCCCTCCAGTTCTACCACTTTATGACTCGCGGGCGGGGAAGATGGAAAACGGAAATAGATCTTTTTTTCTTCGGCCTCGGGCTTGATGATTTCCATCTTCTCCAAAGCTTTAATTCGACTTTGAACCATGGCTGCTTTCTTCACATTGGAGCGGAAACGGTTGATGAATTCCTTCTCCTTCTGAATCTCTTTCTTTTGATTCACCGAAGCCTTCCTTTGCCTTTCCATTCTGGCCGCACTTTCTTGAATGTAGAAGGAATAATTCCCCTTATAATGATTAAGCTTTCCCATTTTCAGCTCGATCGTACGCTCCGTAACTGATTCCAGAAAAGCCCGGTCGTGCGAGATTACCAGAATCGATCCCTGATAATTCTTGAGGTAATGCTCCAACCAATTTTGAGAAACGACATCCAGGTGATTAGTGGGCTCGTCCAGGATTAAAAGGGAAGGGGCTTGAAGAAGAAGTTTTCCCAGTGCAATCCGCATTTGCCACCCCCCCGAGAATTCTTCCAATTGCCGATCCATGTCCTGGATGGAAAAACCCATACCCATCATGATCTTTTCAATTCGGGCATTCATCTTCTCGGGCTCAAAGGATGCAAGCTGCTCTTCCCATGCCCCCATTTGATCAATGAGATCGTAAAATTCTTCGGTATCAGGCTCCATCTCTCCAAGCTCCGTCTCGGCTTGGTCCAGCTTTTCCTTGAGTCCAACCGCACCGGCAAATGCAGTCACTGCTTCTTCTCGGAGGGAATGACCACCCACCGAGATTCCATCTTGGGGCAAGTATCCTATGGTTGCATAGTCTGGCTTTTGCACTTCCCCTTCATCGGGTTCCACCTCCCCCATCAACATTCGTAAAAAGGTAGTCTTTCCGGATCCATTGGAACCAACCAATGCAATCCGGTCTCGGGTTCCTATGGTTTCCGAAATCTCTTGAAATACTTTCTTGTGCCCAAAGGCTAAATTCACTTCTTTNATGAANATCATGCGGCATCTTTTATACAATTCTTTGCAACTCTCGGCAATGAGATTACCGATTCCAGTTTGAACTCCTTCGTTTCCATCCAGTCTTCAGGTGTAAGCCCGTCCATGGCAAAAATCATTTTTCTTGGTTTATTTTTCTTGGCCAGTTGTGGAATTCCTGACCTTCAGGATTCACAAATTATGGAAGAAGCAAAGGCAGAAGCGGTTTCTTTGGATTCCCTTGAGCGAAAGCTGATGTATGGAATGATCCAGCTCTATGTGGACNGAAAAGAAGAGCCATTCAGCGGGTGGGTAAAGCAAACCGATTCGAAAGATTCAATTACCTCGCTGGGTTATTTAAAAAAAGGACAAAAAGAAGGAATTTGGCTCGAATGGTACCCGAATGGAAGCATTCGTGCCAAGACCGGTTGGCACCAAGACCGCTATGAAGGAGAATTTAAAGGCTGGCATCCAAATGGAAGGATNAAAGTAATCGGACAAACCTCGGATGGCGAAGTCGACGGCCAATGGAAAAGTTTTTACACCTCCGGACTTCCGGCTTGTGAATCGATTAGTGAGACTGGCTTGGCTGTTTCCGCCAAAGTATGGACCCCCAGCGGAGAGCCCTGCCCTCACACCAANCTCCAAAATGGAAANGGTATCCTTTATCAATACCAAGAAGATAGCTCTATCCTAAAAATTGAGGAATTTATCCAGGGAGTGGGGAAAAAATTAGAACCCTAGGGCAGGCAGTTCTCGGGTTACTTCCTTTCCCATTTCAAACAAAACCGGAGGAAGTGCTTTTCCCTCTTTGCTGTAGAAATTCCANTCNCCNTCCTGNACNCCATTCACATAGNTTCCNNTNACCCTTTGGGTTCCATCAGGGCGCCATTCCTNATAGGGACCATNCCATCGATCCTCCACCATTTTTCCCTCNTTAGCCAACTGCCCANCTTCGTACCAAGTTTTAAAGGATCCATTTTTCTTACCATTAACGAGGTGAAATTCTTCTTTNGGAGAACNGTTTTCATACCTTTCAATTATGTGCCCATCCTTGATCNCGGATTNGGGTGNTTTTTCAAANNTAGGCTTTTCANNAATNTCTNCATCGCTTTCAACCNCNTCTGGTGCACAGGAAGAAAGGAACACAAACAAATACAAAACAGTTATGAATTTCCATGCCACGGATCATTACTTAATAAAACTTCGAGCGGGAAGCAAGTAGTGGAAACCGATCAACTAGACTTTATTTAATCAGCTTGGTAAAGAATTGAAGCATTTACCTATCATCAAGCACGCTTTCTTGAGTGAAAGTAATAAAATCAGGATGCTGGTTTGATCTCTTCTTTAGTATCCGAACTTCCACAATTGGGACAGGCTGCACAAGGAGACGAGTTCATAGAATCCTCACCTGCTTGAATTTCCATGGTGTCACAGGAGGTAAGTAAAAAGAGCAATATGGTTGGAATAAAAAATTTCATAATATTTACCTTAGCAAACAATTCATTTCTAGACAAACGAAAGAATTGAAATCTATGATTACGGACTCTTAACTTGGATCTGTTCTTTGCTATACTCCATAAGCTTGACCCCTGAACGAAAATCATTGTGTTTAATTGCATGAAAAGCACACATTCTGAAAAATATTTCAACCAAGCTTTGTTGGAATTCAATCATTCACCCAACCAAGATCT
>NHDN01000059.1 GCA_002171765.1 Verrucomicrobia bacterium TMED60 | reverse complement strand
TTTTTCTGTTGAGCGGATTCATATCCGCGGTCCTCGTGCCTGAAATTATTCCCAATTCCATAAATCGATGGTTCTTTCCTTGGGCATCGGTGGAAAGGGTAACTCTTACGAGGTTAGATATAGAACAGTCACCAATAGTAGTACCGAAAGAGGAATCCTATGTTATCAGGTTCCCTACTTCACCGGATTCACACATTCATCCAAGCCAAGCCGAAATATCTTCAAAACTTAAACCTTTCACACGACAAGTAAGTTTTAAAAACAGTAATTTTTTTGAATTCATTCTCCCTCCCTTAGAACACGCTAATCCATTCAATGTTAGCTGTGGTGATTTTCGTTCGGAAATCTTGATTATTCCAAAAACTCGACCTCATATTTTGGATTGTAGGGCAATGATTACCTGGCCTAAATATACTCAGATTCCAATAACTGAAGAAAAGCTCTCTGGTTCTACCTTAAAGATACTCGATGGAAGTAAACTCGAAATCCAAGGTTCTGCGAATAGAGCGCTTTCAGCAATCACCCTAAGGGAACCTTCCGATTTTCATTTTCAATCATTGAATACCGAAAAATTTTCTTTCCCGCTTCAATCATCATTTAAATCGGGTCTAATGGAATTAAGGTTTAGTGACCTTGATCATTTATCTCAGTCTCGGCCTTTGCAATGGAACCTTGAACTTTTCCAGGATGAGGAGCCAACCGCTCTTTTTGCTGCTGCTAATGACCTCTCCCCACTTCTCGAATTTGAAACTCGTAACCTTCAGATTCAGATCAAAGATGATCTTGGTATCGAGTCATATTCACTAGAAATGAGTAGCACCCGAGGAGAAATGGTTTTTTTGCAACGAACCATTTTGAAGCACTTTATTAGGAATGACTTGGANAAGGAAATAAACCTTTCCTTTCCCTTTGAACCTGGATTTTTTGGGTTGGAAGATGGGGATCAAGTTTCTTTCACAATTTTGGTTAAGGATCGTTTTCCAAACCGGATACTTACAAGATCAAAGCCCCTAAAACTGATTATTCTCGGTTCAGAAAAACATGCCCAAAGGATTACTGAAAAAATGGAGGATTTAATGGACCAAGTTGCAGACATTGCCCGTGACCAGGAAACTTTGCTAAGCGAAACAAGGAAACAATCGAAGGATTTGGAAATATTTAACGANCCAGAATTAAATCCTGAAGAAAGAGAGGANCTTGGTTTTCTGTCAGAAAAACAACGGCAAATTAGCGACAGACTTTCTACTTTAGCACAAAAAGGTTTAGCCCTTCTTGATAACGCTTCGAACAACCCAATTTTTGACGCTTCAAACCTAAAAGACTTTGGGCATTCTTTTGGAACGATGAAAGAAATTGCTACCGNGCAAATGGAAGATTCAGGAAAAGAAATACAGCTTGCGCAGAATTTAATACGTGAGGCGGCAAACCTGAGTCTTTCCACCGCTTCTCAAATGCAGTTTGATGCATTGCAAAGGCTACAGGCATTACTGGATACATTCTCAGAACAGATGGAAGAACTTGAAGCAAAAACCTTGGCCCAAAGGTTACGAAATGTCGAGAACACTGAAAGAGAGATTTCTAGGGATCTTACTTCAATTCTTCCCGAAACTTTAGGAAAAACCAGGTCACTTCTCTCGCAGAAATATAACTCCGCGATTCAAAGCTTAGAGATCATTCAAGCCGGAGCCCGAATAGAGGCCAAAGAAATCCAGAGTGAAATTAGTCGATATTTTGAAAGAACCGGGGTTCATGAATATCAAAAAGTGAGCCTGCTCATGCAAGAATCACGCACCCATGAAGGAATGAAAATAGCAGCAGAAAAAATTAAAGCGAATGTTGGATTCCAGGCTCTTGAAGATTTAGATGCATGGCAAAAAAAATTTGCTGCATGGGCCCTGCTTCTTGAAAACCAATTAGATGAATCCAGTCAAGCAGGNGGAGAAGGAGAGTCTTCCAGTCAAGATTTTGCAGAACAAATTCTTGCATTAATTAAAATCAGAGAAGGGCAAAAACAAGTCCTGCAGAAAACAAGCTTCTTTCATCAGCAGAATCTTCAAAACGAGTTNCCAGANTGGCTGGTTCCTTTGAGTAATCAGCAACATGAACTTGCCATCGACTTGACCGATACGCAAATCTCTCTTGCAAATGAAGCCCTGAATCCCTTGTTCGATGAAGCTCATACCGCGATGTCAAATGCACACCANCTCTTGCAAAGTAAGGGAACCGGTCACCAGACCCAATCTGAACAAAAGAAGGCNAAGGATTTGGTCAGTGACTTAGTCAATCTTCTGGTTGAAGGTCAAAACTCAGGAGAGGATGGAAAATCGAAAGACGAACTTAGTATGATCGATTTCCTGTTAATGAAAAACCAAACTGGACAAAAGCAAAATTCTGAGGGCAAAAGTCCATCTGCNGGGAAACAAGGGGGCGGGTTCAACAAGGCCGGGAAATCTGGTGAAATACTTGANNACAACAACGGAAAAAACCTGAAACTTCCACGCACCGAGAGAAAATCAGATGCTGGCAGTACAGACTTCCCTTCCGTACCTGTAGAATTTAAAGAAGCAATGGAAAGATATATCGAACAAATGGAATGATGACTTNCTTTTTTCGTTGTATGGGAATGAGTGCAGTTTTCTCGGCTCTTTGCTTATCTGCTCAGGAAATCCATGAAAGCAAAGATGATTTCCTGGTTCAGTCTTTAGATGCCAGCTACGCCAGAGGAATTGAGTATCTAGCCACCAGCCAAGGTTCAGATGGAATGTGGACCGAAAATCCTTACGGGGACCAAGCCGGGGTTCTGGGAATGGCAATTCTTGCTTTTATATCAAGGGGGGATGATGCGGAATTTGGNCCCTTTTCGAAAGCAATTAGCAAAGCCCTAAACGCGATGCTNATTCAGCAAGATTCAAAAACCGGTTTCGTNGGTTCGACCATGTATAATCACGGTTTCGCCTGCCTGGCCTTGGCAGAGCTTTATGGAACTTTNAACGATGAGCGCATTGGCCCCGCCCTACAAAAAGCAGTTTCACTGATTATTTCTGCCGCCAATAAAAACCCTCAAAATGCCTGGCGTTATTATCCTGACAGCAATGATTTTGACACCACAGTTTCGGGAACGCAGTTAGTCGCATTATTTGCAGCTCGGAATGCCGGGATAGAAGTCCCCAAAGATACCATCGAAAAGGCTCTGAGCTCGATGATAAACTGCCAGGATTCAAAGGGTGGGTTTGGCTATTCCTCTTCAACCGGTGCAAATTTACCAAGAACTTCCATTGGCTCCCTGGTTCTTTCACTGGCACAAAAAACAGAAACCGAAGCTTACCGGAAATCCCTGATCTATTTGCAAAAAAATGCTGAATATGGTGACCAAGCACATAAATATTACAGCCTTTATTATACGGCTCAAGCAATGTTTCGGGCTAGCCCAGAACTTTGGAACGAATGGAATGCGAAAAATGTCAGGATCTTGCTTGATAGCCAACAAAAAGATGGATCGTGGAGAGGAAATCATGGGGTTACTTTCTCCACTTGTTCAGCGCTTCTTTCCATGGCCTTGAATTATCGCTACCTCCCAATCTACGAACGATGAGCGTCAAGGTTCCCCCCCTCTTTCTAAGCCTCTTTTCTGTCTTTGGTTTCTATGCAGAAGGAGAAATAAAGGATGCAATACCGATGGAACGGCTTTCTTTTTCAGATGACTCTTATCTCCTCGGTCATTTGCTCGGACTTACCCCCGAAAAGAAATTGCTCTGGAAACACAAATCATCTTCCACTCCGATAGAATTTGACTTCGACGCAATTGAATCGATTTCCATCAACCGAAAATCAAACGATATTAAAAAGCAACCGGAGAAAGATCAACTACTCGGTGTTCACTTTTTAAATGGAGACTATTTAAGGGGCTCTCTCCTATCCTTGGATCAAGAGACCCTTCGCTTTTCAACCTGCTTTACCGAAGATTTATCGGTTCAAGTTGAATCCCTATCACATCTGAACTTCTTACCAAGTTCCTATCAAGTAGTTTTTGATTCCTTTACCGATTACAAAACATGGAAGAAAAGCAACAGTAAGTCATGGAGCGAAGAGCAAGGCGATCTCTTGTCAGTATTTTCGGGCAGTACCGGTACCACACTCCCGGAACTTGACGCAATAAACATAAAATTCAAAGCAGTCTGGCAAAGATCTTTCTACCTTGCCCTACGATTCTTTTCCGATTCGGATGGTGGAAATTACGGAAACACAGGCTACCATCTTTCCTTTTCGAACCATCGTATCAATTTACAATCAAATAAGAATATGGCGGGAAGAACGGTGCGGGAAACTTTAGGTTCAAAACTCGTTGAAAATCTTTCCGGGGCAAAGTCGGCAGAATTTGAAATCTTTGCCCATCGATTGAGAAAAGAGTTTGTGATCAAGGTAAATGGGAAGGAGTGCGCTCGATGGCAAGACTCGGACTCAGAATATACCCCGGATGAAAATGGTATTCTTTTCATAAACCAAGGCGGAAATTCAAATATTCGATTGCAGGAGCTTTCGATTGCTGGATGGAAAGGGGAATTCCTGCCCCAATCTTTAACACCGACCGAGGCAATGGAGCATTCGATAATCTTCAAAAATGGAGATTCTACAGAAATTGAAAATGTCTATTCCAATGACCAAAACCTTACCATGATCTCTAAACATGGAACCTTTACATTGCCTGTGGAAAGAATTCAAAGACTCAATTTCCCCCAGCAATCAAAAACAACCAATAGGTTCCAATCTTTTCAAGATCGTCATTCAGGTCCTACCAACCTGATATTTTTAGAAAGAGCTCAAGGCAAATTACGTTTAGAATTAAACCAGATTAAGAATAACTTTCTTCATGGAAGTCAGCCTTCCATCGGGGACGTATCAATTCCGTTACCATGGATCAAAAAAATTGATGCGAACTTAAGCCTTAAGCACCTTGAAACTTATTTTGAATTACTCATTGCAGCCCAAACTTGGAGTTTCAGAATCTCCGGACGAAAAATGGACTACAACCACCATAGACGGTGAACTTCGGATTTGGAACCGAGGAAACCAGAATTTCTTCAAGAATTTAAGTGGTAACATGCTCTCCCGTTTTTCGGATTGTGCCTTTTCTCCTGATGGTTCTTACTTGGCCGGAAAACTATTGAGTGGGCATGTTTTAATTTATCCAAGTGTTCCTCTCGAAAAGATTGACTTAAGTGAGCTCAAAAAAAGCTACCCAAGTTGGTTCAATCATTAAAAATACAAAACTTTCCCAAAAGTAAATTTCTAAGGAATTCATCTAAGTTTTGCATTGATGAACCATGCAGGGCTTGGTAACTCTAANAGCGGAAATTCCANTANAATCTATTTTGTCCATCCAAAAACATATTTTTTGCCTACTTCTTCGTACTTCGATTCCGTTTTTTATAGTTTCATGTGGAGGAGGTTCGGTGACAACTCTNCCGGAGGCACCCCCACCCTATCCAAATTTCCCAGTGCCCTACGAACCAAGTACTCCAAGTACTTCCATTCTGCCTACTTCCCCGAATCCTCAGGTTTCATCTCCTTACCCATCTGGATCATACCAGCCTGTCAGTTCGAAGTCTTGGGAATCATCACCAAATGCACTTACTTCTTCGAATTACGCCCGCTTTACTGTCCATGCAAAGTCTAATATTTGGCTTTTGGTGCAGGATCCAAACGGAAATGAATTGGACTGGTTGAAATTACAAAGCGGTGAGAAAGTGCCCCTTACTCACATGGGTGCCNTNACCCTTACTTGCTCCTCCGGACAGGATGTTGAAATCTACGACAAAAATGGGAAGAAGCTAGATATGCCTGCTGCAAATAAATCAGGCATTTCAATCATTCGCTTAGATTAGATTGCAGATTCTGCCCAGTTCCAAAACCCTGATTTTTTTGGATCAATAATTCGGGTGGTAAGTCCTCTAATTGAAAGTTTATATAAGCACATCTTCCTTGCAGAAATTTAAAGGATATCAATGTCCAAGTATAAACTTTCGCACTAGACTCATCAAAAACAGCCCTTCGGTAATCCCATAAATATCCATTTCCACCGTCTAGACTCTTTCCCTCCGGTGGCCCCATCAGGCGTTCAATTTCTTGCCGATTTCGCCCAACNGCTAAAGATTCCAGGTTGTTCTTTCGAACCACTGGTTTTTCTTTGGATGCCATCTGTCCATTCTGGTAAAGGCTCCCCCCATTGTTTGAGGAATTAGAAAGAAGGCCAATATTCTGAGATTTNTGACAAGAAAATAGCANGCAGATCAAGCTCGCTGNGNTTGCCGGTAAAAAATATTTAGCTAGTTTCACGAAAGNATAAAAATGGCGGAGAGAACGGGATTCGAACCCGTGGAGGAGCGATTAGCTCCTCACCGGTTTAGCAAACCAGCGCATTCGACCACTCTGCCATCTCTCCTGAGACGAATTGAATATATAAGAGTTCATGCATCTTCGTAAACCCAAAAGATAGGCAAAGATCAAGATGTACTCAATTATATCACAATTTAGTCTATGTAAACCGAGATTCTTAAAAGAGTAAATTAATAACTAATGAAACTAATGAATATACATAAAATAATTATTTTATGTCGGATAAGCTTGATGTAAGTAAATAAATTTTCTAGATCGAAAAAAGAGTTCCTCACCAACCTTACTATCAAATCCTTTAAAACAAAAATATCGGTAAATATGTCTAAGCAATTTATATTACTCACCTTTCTATTTATCATTACTCTAAGGTCTTTTGCAGATAATCTGTTGTTTGATGCAAAAGATTCTTTTACAGATGTTTTGAAAAATATTTCTTTTGAAGAAATTAATGTGGCGGGATTTTCTTCACCCACGGGAGCTATAGATACTCTCGAAGAATATTCCCTTAGTACATATGAAATAACTAACAGGCAGTTTGCCAGTGCCTTGCAATATGGATTAGAAAATGGAATTATTTCATACAGCAGTGGGGAGTCGTTAACCTTCAATGGAGAAAAATTATTCGATAGCTTACCAAATTGGGGTCCTGATGTAACTACCATTGAAAACTATGGCATTAATGAAATCGATTTTAATTCTTCCACAAATTCCTTTTTTATCGACGAATCAATTGCTGACTTTCCAGTTAGGTATGTAAGTTGGTATTCAGCTTATTATATGGCCTATATCCTCAATGTTTTCAATGAGTATGAATCCAAAAATCAATTAGCAACATGGAGTTTCGACAAAGAGGCAACTGGTTATTCCATTCCGAGTTTTTGGCAATGGTTTAGGGCTGGTAGTGCAGGAAGCTTCATATATCCAACCGGAAATGCAATAGACACCAGCATGGCAAATTTTGACAATGTAATTGGAAATCCAAAGAAAGTAGGTTCTTATGGACCGAATTTCTTTGGTTTGTATGATATGGCGGGAAATGTTTGGGAATGGCTTCAAGATGATGATGAGAGTAATGATGGGTTTGCTTTTGGTGCTGGAGGAAATTGGCTCGACGGAGAGGAATCCATGTCCATCGTTTCTGAGCCTTCTTTCTCCTATGAGAAAAAATGGTTCAGTCACAGAGGTGGAATACGAATCGCATATCAAAATAAAGAATTTTCAGAAACTTCAATAAAAGCCCCAAGTTCTTTAGTTGGAAAAGATTTCAAAGCGTCGTGGTATGATTCAGAATCTGGAGAACAACGGTCCGAAATCCTCTATTTTCTTTCTGATTATGAATTTTTTTTACGATATGAAGAATCGGGTTCTGGGTTATATGTATATAGTTCTTCATTTTCGGGTTACGGCTGGGACACGCACAATCATCAAGGACAAATATTCTATACCATCTTTGATGAATCAGGAAATCCCCCATATACAGCTTATGTTTACCATTTATTTTTTAGTGATTTAAACTCCGGAACCACTGAAATTTATTTAGGGAATGGAAAAAATTATTCAGGGACTTTCACACTGAACGACTCACCTTCCGTAAACCTGCCTGATTCATTAGTAGGTAAAATCTACACAGAATCTTTTTCCCAACAAGAAGATGTAAAAGTCACAGAAACACTTTATTTTAAGTCAGAATCAGAATTGATATCATTCTATTTCAATGAAAATACTGGTTCCAGTGAAATAGAATATTCTACCTACACTTGGGCGAAAGATGAAAGAAATGGCACCTTGGTAGTTACATCTCCTTCTGACCCCGCTTTTCCAGAGGATGAACCTTTTATCGGCACCTACTCACTTTTTTTCGAATCAAATTCAAGCGGTTTTGATTATTATTTGGATCAAACTTTTTATTCTACGAGCGGTACTTTTATTCTTACGGAAAGTACCACCGGATTTGCACCTACCATGCTGAGTGGTCAATTATCAATGGATGGAACAACTTATCTGTTCAAGGAAAACGACTTGGTCACAGTTAGATCTGACGCAGGTTCAAGCGAAAGCACTTACAGGTACATAAAGACAGGTACGAACAGTGCTCGCCTCGAAACTCCGATTGCCGATCCGGGAGTTGATATGACCTGGGAGACTTCCGATGATACAAATTCTACCAAAATTGAACTCTCCTTTGCTTCAAAAGGTGAAGGCACCACATCCGGAGACTTTGCGGGAAGCTTTTCCTATTATCCGGAAGGAACCTCACCGCCACCCACCAAAGGTTGGATGTGGTTTGACTACTACCCTTGGGTCTATTCTCACGAGGAACAAGGATGGCTCTACTTTTCCCAAAACGCTGATAAACTCATGGTCTACAGTGTTCAAGACAAGGCTTGGCGTGAGATGGAATAGAGTGACTTGAGCAGAAAGTATGGAAAAAGTCGAGCTACTCTCCGTTTGATTCTAATTCTCGCTCGCTCACAATTGGACGCCACGAGTATCCTGAACTCTGCCTACTCCTCCTATGAGTCCACCAAGCAAACGGAATGAGATATTCGCTTGTATTATATTATGTGAATCAAAGTTCAAAATATCCAAAAAAAAGTGTCATTTTTTTAATCGGCCAAAGCTCTGACTAATATATCCAAAGAGATCCTCAAAATATCCTCAATTTCTGCGGATTATATGAGGATAACTTATTTTTATATATTAAGAAGTTGAGAGTATCAGTATTGGAGCGGCTTACAGTCATATTGCATGCTCGTTTAGCAAACCAGCGCATTCGACCACTCTGCCATCTCTCCGAACTTGAAATTTTATATTTACATCCTGGATAACGGGCAAACAAAAAGATATCCAAACTGAATTTCTAACGGCGTCCTAGTACACCCTTTAATTTTTCAAGGTTTGATTTTGCAAGTTTGTCCCCCCGCTGGGCTGCCAAATCAAACCAATAAAGGGCTTGGTTGGAGTCCTGGGTCACCCCTTTACCTTGCATAAACATCATGCCTAGGTAGCGAGCGGATTCAGCATCTCCGGTATTTGCAGCATCCAGGAATAAAGAATACGCAACTTGAAGGTTTACCGATTGCCCTTTTCCCCAGTAGGCATTTTTTGCAGAGTTTCGCAAATTGGTACCATTGGATGCAGCCTCAACAACTGGAGCGGGTCTGGATTCATCCAAAACGATCGGAGGGGTAACACTCTCTGGCTCGTTCGGAGTTTGAACCGAAGGCTCATATACCGAAGGTAAACGCTCCGAACCTGGAGGTGGAGGCGGAGGGGGTAAATCCGGCGCAGGGAGAGAGGGAACCATGGGTACCACATTGCTNGTTTGTGAAAATTCGTTGCTTGGNGTGGNNATANCTTCTNNGGGAGNTNNNTCGACNTGNTTTAAATTTTCATATTCGTTGATCTTTAGCATGGCTTGTTCTTGTTCCTGGACCGACGCTAACCTTGCGTATCGTAATGCTAAATCTAATTTGACCGGTCCTGATACTCCATAGGCATAAAAATCGGCTACCAATAATTGGGAAAGGGATTTACCCCGGTCCGCAGCCGCTTGAAAGTGAACGAGGGCCATATCATTNTCCGCTTCCACNCCNATNCCNTTNAAGTAACANCGNCCCANGTAATGATGGGCATCAGGNAAATTTCTTTTNGCTGACTCTTGAAGTAAGCCGATTCCNCNTTTTAAATCTTTGGCAATTCCTAAGCCAGGATCAGCAATGGAATGAAGTTTAAAAAGGGCAAGCTGCACGGATGCAGGCCCGTAACCTTTTTGGGAAGCAATTTCATAATACTCGGCTGCCATCTTCAAATCCGGAATTANGGTGGGGCGAACTTCNTCAGAAGTGAAAATCTCGGCAAGAGCGTANGCAGCAATCGGATCATTTCTCGAAGCATCTCTNATCATCATACCATCCGGGTCTTGGAAAGCCTTCAGGTAATGCATGCGAACTTTTCCGGAGTCTGGACCATAGGGAACAAATCGAGCCAGATAACCCATGGCAAAATGTCCCAACCAATGATTTTTCTTGGCCGCAGCTTCGGCGAAATTCAATGCATCTGCATAGGAAATGTCCTGGCTCTTATCGCCGTGTGCATGCACCAGGGATAAAAAGCCCATGGCATAGGCATCCTGTTTCGCCGCGGCATCTTTTAATTCCTGATAGTCAGCAAGGATCCACCTTTCCCCTTCATTTCCAATAAGGGCTTGAAAAAGCGTGAAGACCGCGAGAATATAGCAAGTTTTACGATGTATACTAAACATAATCCTCCTATACTTTTAACCTAACAAAAAGTACTGGCAAGCGTGGTTTCATTTTTTTCAAGTTTCGANTATCCAAAGAATATGCTAAGNTATAAGCAANTATTCTATNAATGAGCGAGCCTATCCCATCATCTTCCACCCTACGTAATCCAGGTCAGGATTTAATTCGTCAGTTTGTAATTTATGCAGAAAATAAAGTCGGCTGGTTAAACGATTTTATTGTGATGCTAAAATCCGATGAAATTCATATCTTAGCCATTTCAGTTTTGGATACCAGTGATTCATCGGTAATCCGTCTGGTTCCCAATTATCCAAAAGATCTGGCTCGGTTACTAAAATCTCAATCCATTTCTTTCACCGAGAGAAATATCATTGCCGCTGAGATAAAAGATGAAGACTCCATTCATCAAATCACGCACTCCTTACTAAGGGCGGAGATTAATATTCACTATGTTTATCCTTTTTTAAACCAGCCCAATAACCGACCCGTACTCGCAATTGCAATGGAAGACGAAGATATTGGGGAAGAAGCTCTCAAAGCCCACCGTCTAACAGTTTTATCCCTCGAGGACTTCAATCGCTAGTAGAGCAGGTAGGCTTGGATCTGGTCCCGGAATGCTTGGGCTTCCTGGTTCCATACCTCAATGAATTTCTGAGGCTTAATCGAGGCACCTTCCCTAAGTAAAGCTTCCCACCATAAAGTGGACCCAACATGCTTGTTGAAGAGTTTGGCCTCGGCCTCACTGGCTGATTTGAATGGACTGCTGGTTTCCCAAAGTACGGATAAGCGCATCATATGAAATGCCAGGGCCGTTGGATTCCATTGATTCCAATCTTTCAATACAATGTACACGCCAGCAATTTCCTCCCCTTTTGAATTCTGTAATGACTTGGTCTGGAAAGATAAGCCTGGAATCTCACTTTTCTCTAGTGCAGACTTCAATTCTTCAGGAGTCTTACCCTCAAAAGTAAGAAAGCGAAACGGATGCTTGGTTCCAATTCCATGACGAAATTTTCCAAGTTGAGCACCAAGGCCAGTCATGGGATACCCAGCGACGGAATCTAAAGTCGGAATATTGGGGGAAGTTGGGAACCAATCAAGACCAGTATCAGGCCATACCATCTGCCTATGCCAACCTTTCATGGGAACAATGGTCAGGCTTCCTGTTTTTCTGGAAGTTTCATCCACCTTTAAAATCCCAGGGGTCTTCTTGGACCACAATGCCAACTCTCCAATGGTCATACCATGAACAAAGGGCATCGGAAACGCTCCCACATAACTCATCCATTGCTGATCAATCATCGGACCGGCAAGCTTTTCTCCACCAAGCGGATTGGGCCGATCTAAGATAATAAGCTCCACTCCATTCTCAAAACAAGCCTCCATCGCATACCTCATACAACTAACATAGGTGTAACAACGTACTCCTACATCCTGTAAATCAATGATGAGGGCATCGATTTTGGAAAGCATATTCACCGTAGGCTTACGGAATTTTCCATAAAGGGAAAATACGGGTAGACCGGTACGATGATCCACTTTATCTTCAACCGGAACCGAAGCTTTTTCATCGCCATAAATTCCATGCTCGGGACCAAATAGAGCAACCAAGTCAACTT
The DNA here is from genome assembly GCA_002171765.1 of Verrucomicrobia bacterium TMED60. The sequence continues at coordinate 70,787 of NHDN01000059.1, read as the reverse complement.
TTGAACTGTCTCGAAAGACTTCTACGGTACTTTTCCCAGAACCATTCCGGCCAGCCGGATGGGTTAGTAAACCTACTTTCTTTCCATTCAGGATCGAAAACTCGATCTCCTCCAAATGATCAATCCCCAGTGAAAACCCGCTTGCTCCCAGAATTACTGAGCTCATTCCCAAAAATAAAAAACCGGTCAAGCTCAAGGATATTCGAATAGAAAAAAGAGAAAGGAACAAATGGGATTTAGGAAAGATTCTGGTTATCATTTTGATTTTTGTACAAGTTACAAGAAATCTTGTAAAGAAAGACCGATAGCACACCGAGAAAAATACCGATTACCGACCCCCCTACCATCATGGGAGGAAAAGTATCAAGAAGTGCGAACAAGTCTGAGTAGCTGAAGCTTCCCCACTCATAATCTGGCCTGAGCAGCTTATTTTTTTCATAAGGTATGCCCACGAGACGAAAAATTTCCATTCCGATCTTGTAGTCCGCAAAATAAATTGGGCCCATGGTAAAAGGGTTNGAGATCCACTGAAGAGCAACAAGAACNGGTAAATTCGCCCGGATAAAAAGAGCAATTACAAAAACAACCAGCATTTGAATNGAGACGATGGGCAACATGGCAATCCACATCCCGATAAATAATGCGNGAATAATTTCTCGGCTTCGAAATGACCATAAATAAGACCGTTTGTAAGCCGTTTTAGAAAACCATTTTAAAATAGGATAGCGATGAACATTCGACCTCCTTGGAAGCGGACGCATAATTTTCTTAAGCCTTCTTATTCGCTTGAATCTGGTTTCATCATCCGCACTCATGGTTTTCGATTTGGAATATTAACGATGTAATATTTCTCTTAGNTTACGGACAAAGAATTCTTCTGCTCTGGNAAAATTTTCTTCTAAATCTAGTTGACGATCTCCAAATTCATGAATNTCGACATTAGAAAATTGTTCTTCGCAAAAAGCTTTGGATTCATCTTCAATCGAGCCAGCAAAAACATAAGCTTCTTTATGATATTGATCTGCTTTCCTGATGAGTTCAAAAGGACCTTTTCCTCCTATGGAAGTCTGATCAAATCTCCCCTCTCCCGTGATAACAATTTCACTATCCTTGATCTTCTGGTCTAAAGTAAACCAAGTTCGAATTAAATCAAAGCCTGCCACCAACGACACATCATAAACCAGTCCCAAGCCATATCCTATTCCACCAGCAGCTCCACTGCCCTCTTCGGATGACTTCTTTTCCGCATCCGGAAAAAATTTTCCAAGTTTTTGTACCATTTTATTCATTTCATCTTCGACACCTACTCGGTCTTCCGAACTCAAGCCCTTCTGTGCTCCAAATTGGTGAGTTGCCCCCTTGGGTCCAAGCAATGCATTCTTTACATCACAGGCAATTTTTAGAGGGGGTAGGTTTACCATTTGTTGAATTGAAACCTCGGCTAGATCGGACCAAGTTTCAGGAGATGGAAAACTAAGCAAATCACCCGATTCTGAAAAAATTTCCATCCCCAAACCGCTCAGGGCTCCCACCCCCATATCATTGGTTGAACTGCCTCCAATNCCAAGCAATATNNCATCAAGCTGAAGAGTTGAGCAATGTTTCAAAACTTCTCCAATTCCAACGGTGCTGGTCTTCCAGGCATTTCTTTCTTTCCGCTTCAAATCAGCTAATCCGACCACACTGGCCATTTCTATAATTACGATTCTCCCTTTATCAGGCAGAGAAAGAAAATCTTTTACCATCTGAGGAAGCTTTTCTAATTCACATAAACCGACTACGAGCTCTTTTTTCCGTCCCAAAGAATCCGAAGCATGAAGAGGTATAAATTCTCCACCTGCTTGCAAGGTAAGAATTTCTACAAAGCCCTCCCCTCCATCCGTCAATGGAACCATATCCACACGATATTCTTGCCCNTCTTCCTCCAGGGTCTTTTTGGCAAGCATGCACAATTCCTTNGCGGCAAGGGAATCCTTGCACTTGTCGAATGCCGCAAGGATTTTCTGCATGCTAATTCCCTACTTTACTTCCTCGCCAGAAGCTTCCTCTACCACCTTGAAATTTTCGACATGATAGGTGTCAGCTGCCTCAAAGGAAAGGCTTAGGTTATAGTTTTGCTGCATTCGCTCGATTAACTTGGAATCCGGACCCCGTAATCTGCGCAGATTACTAGGGTGCAGAAAAATCTTCAGCTTTAGTTCCTTACGAGTTGGGTCCGTTACCTTAGTTCTGGAGATGGCATTACTTATTTTCCTCTGGATTTCAATGCTGACCGCACGGGGGGATTTAACAATTCCTCTGCCGTTACAATAAGGACAAGGCTCGTAGATACCGCTTGAATTACTTTCGTCATGCCGCTGGCGGGTAATNTGCATGATTCCTANNTGCGAAATCGGTAAAATATTATGTTTTGCNTTNTCCTCNGCCATCGCNGNTTTCATCTTTTGGTGAACTTTTCTTTGNTCNCCNTTATTNTTCATATCNATGAAGTCTACGATCACCAGTCCTCCNAGATTCCGAAGCCTCATCTGACGGGCAACCTCCATNGCAGCCTCAATNTTTGCTTGAAGAATAAAATTCTTTCCATCCTTACGGTCCCCTTTATGGCTNCCAGTATTTACATCAATGGAAACCAGTGCTTCGGTCTCCTCCATCACAATTTCTCCCCCGGAAGGAAGAAGAACCCGACGCATGAAAGTTTGCTCAATCTGCCTTTCTACATTAAACCGTTCNAAAATTGGGATTTCTTCATCAAAGAGCGATACTTTGGACTTCGATTTNGGGGAAATGAGCTGAATGGTTTCTAGCAAGCGATTGTAGTCTTCTTTTTTGTCGACTTGAACACGATCCACATCGTCGGTTAAAAAGTCTCGAGCAGTTAAGCCGATTAAATCAGGCTCCTCATACAAAAATGCAGGGCTATCTTGAGATTTCATCTTCGCCTCAATTTCATCCCATTGTTTCTTAAGCAGGTTTAAATCTCGATCAAAGAAACGCTCCGGTTTGTTCTGACCTGCAGTACGAATGATCACTCCCATTCCCTCACGTAAGGAAAGATTGGCAATGATACGCTTCAACCGAGCCCTCTCTGCTTTGTCTTCTATTTTTCGAGAGATCCCACACTGTCCGGCATAAGGCATCATCACCAGAAACCTACCAGGAAGAGATAAATTGGTTGTCGTCCTGGGCCCTTTACTTCCGATTTGAGCCTTGGTGATTTGGATCACAATTTCAGAACCAATGGGGAAAGCCTTAGGAATATCTTTGATCGACTTTATTTCGTTTTTACCAGTCGACTTTTTCTTATTTTGACGAACGATTTCAATGGAAGGGTCATTGTTTGCCCCAGGCAGCATATCCCAATAATGAAGAAATGCATTTTTCTCTAGTCCAATATCAACGAATGCAGCTTTTAACCCAGGCTCAAGATTCTGAACTTTTCCTTTAAAAATCGCTCCAACCATTCGATCTTCATCCAATCTTTCGACATCGAATCCTTGAAGTATTCCATTTTCNATTCNGGCGACTCTTCTTTCCNAGGCCTCGGTATTNATTATCAATTCCTTGTAATCCTTATTCGCTTCCCTTCGAAAAAGAGTAAGAATCCTCTCGAAAATGGGACGGTTTTTTGCTCTTTCTANGGCTCCTTCCCGGAGTTCTTTTTTATCTATTAAAATTGGACTGGGCTCACTGGGAGGCAAACTCAAATCATTTTTAGATGATGGATTTTTTTCTGTTTTTTTAGAAGAATGATTTCTTCTGTTCTTTGAATAACGGGATCTACGCTTAGTGTTTCTGGCCATGATTATTGGGTTTATCAAACCCACGTTTCATCATCAGCAAGAGAAAATAGCTATTTGGATGGAACCAAATCATCTAAATTCCTTTCGATAACGATAGACGCTCTGTACCACTCCCAACATCATAAAACAAGTGACGAGGAAGGAACCACCGTAGCTAAGAAAGGGCAAAGGCAGTCCAGTGATCGGTGTTATCCCGATGGTCATCCCTACATTGACGAACAAATGTGTCATCAACAGCACGGATACACCGACCGCGATCATTGCACCAAATCGATCCGATGATTTGGCAGCCACCTTGAGGCAACCGAAGATAATCAACCCATACGCTAGCATTGCAAGTAAGCTTCCCCACAGCCCCGACTCTTCGGCGAGAACTGCAAAAATGAAATCATTGTGGGCAACCGCGGTTGGTAAATACCCAAGCTTAGCTTGCATTCCATTCCCCAAACCCTTTCCAGTAATCCCACCTGTGGCCACGGCAATGAGGGCTTGGATTCGGTTCCAATTAGCTCCGATGCCATGCGGGTCTTCCACTTCGGGTGCAATGAAGGTAAGAATGCGTTTACGTTGATAATCTTTGAGTGGTACGAGAGACGTTTCCTCATAGGCAATGGTTGCCTCCGAGGTACGTGGATTCTCAGATTTATATTGATAGTAACGAAAGACGTCCCACCCGAGCACACCAATCAAAACCACAAATACTACAAATGTGGCNATGAANAACCGAGTTGGNATGCGAGCGACGTACAAAAGTGAAAAAGCAATGGGTGGGAANACGAGNGTTGATCCTAAGTCTGGTTGAAGAAAAATCAAGAACATAGGTAGGCTAAAACAAAGGCCAACCTTTGCAATTCCACTNAGTGAATCTTGCATACCACCGACCTTGGATCGAGCCAGAATACTGGCTCCCATGATCATGGTAGTCCATTTTGCTATTTCAGAGGGCTGAATTTTNAANATCCCGAAATCAATCCATCTACTTGCTCCGTAAAGAACTGGGCCTCCAAAAACGAGCAAGAGAGCAANAATAGCGATNANGTANAGAAAATGTGCGTATCTCATCCACAAATGATAATCGATCCATGAAAAAAGGAGGTAGGCACCAAAACCAAGAACGCACCAGATAANCTGCATTTTCCACTGATCCCCTCCGGTGTAAGCTTGAGCNGACTGAATAAATANAATACTTAAAATACTTAGNCCCAGAAGGCATAACGGAGTCAGCCAATCCAATCGATTCTCTTGCCCGAGGAGATCGTCTGATNNATGCTTTTTTTCTTTGCTATATTCCAANGTACAATTTGCNANTGGTAAGTTAGGGTTGCGAGTTTAACAATTCTCCCACGATCTCATGCCATTCTTCTGCCAAATCTTCNCTTCTCTTAACTGGTCTACCCGCTCGGGAATACCAGTAAGCNGCATTTCCAAGATCNCCTTCCTCNCGGTGTAAATAAGCATGCACCCAAGANCCTNCGGATTCCCCAATTTCTTGNGCAATATCATGAGCACGGGACCAATCCCCTTTTTGGGCCCACCATAGAGCTTGTAAACAGCAGGATACTTCCGGTGGCTTTTCCTCCTTGGAGATGGAATGAGTAAATTCTTCGATATTCATTTTCAGGTGGAACAAAAGCTACACCCGACGCCATCGAGTACCCAGAGAAACTGAAAATTGAAATTTTCTTCGATGTTCTCGAATTACAAAGGGAAGATCTTTGCTTTCTTCCAAAACAAAATTTGGATTTAATTTTTCTTGGAGTTTTTCTTTCGAATTTCCAGAACCAATCCAATTTTCAACCGGGGTAAATTCTTCTAACCAAGTAAAAGGAGTTGCAAGCACAAGCTGCCCACCCTTGTTAACCAAGGATGGAAGTCGATCAAACAATCGGTCTGGATTTGGTAAACGACAAATTAAATTCGCTGCATGAATCAAGTCAAAAGAGCCAAGGTTGTCCGGCAAATTACAGGCGTCACCCGTTTTAAATTCGATTCTTCCAGACGGATCTTCTACTTCAGCCAAACCCTCTGCGTGAGAATTTCCCTCAACAAGAAAACGGTAGGCTAAGGAACCCTCTTCATGCAGTTGACTGGCAGCTTTGATAAAGGAATCTGAGAAATCAACCCCCAGCACATATTGATAAATATTTGCCAATTCGAAGGAAGAGGCTCCCACCGCACATCCCAGATCGAGAGCCCTTGCCTCGGAAGGTAGGTTGCTGGTGTCAACTAATTCATGAACGGTTCTTTTGGGAAAGTGCAAACCATTTTGGGGTCCAAAATCCCAAGGCATGATATCTTCATCTTTTCCATAGTGAAACAGGAGGTATTCACCCAATAATTTAGAGTCCTCGTAAGGGTTCATTTTTAATCTTCTTTAATGATCTTCCAGAGATGCAATTTGTCCAAAAGTTTCCTTAAGTTGTGGATAAAGACCTTGGTAGATGGTGTAATTCTTTTGATAAATCTTTGCGTTTTGGCCTGGATCAATTGTTTCCGTTTTTCGAATCCATGTCCTGCATGCAGTTTCCACATCCTCGAACTGCCCGGAGCCGACTGAAGCCAACAAAGCGGCTCCGTAAGCAGCTCCCTCTCTTGCATTAACCATCGTGCAGGGAGCGTCAAAAATATCCGCCAACATTTGCTTCCATAAAGTGGACTTGGTCCCACCCCCGGAGAGTTGTACTTCCTCAGGATGAATCCCCAGTTTTTTCATCAACTGGAGGGAATCATTTAGTCCATAAGAAACCCCTTCGAGTACGGACCGGGAAAGATGTTCTTTCTTATGCCTGAGGCTAAGCCCAATAAAACAGCCTCTTGCATAAGGATCGGGGTACGGGGTTCGCTCCCCGGATAAATAGGGGAGAAAAATCAATCCATCCGATCCGGGGGGAACGGTGGCGGCTTTGCGAGTTAAGATTTCATAAGCATCCCCTNCGCCCTCTTCTTCTAGTTTTGATTCCAAATCCCCGAGGTTATTTTTATACCATTGAAAGGAGCCAGCCGCAGAAAGCATCACCCCCATCAAATGCCATTTCCCTGGTACAGCGTGACAAAAAGCATGCAGTTTCCCTTCCGGTTCCACCCGATATTGATCACTTTGTGCAAAAACCACCCCACTCGTACCNAGGGTAACCGATACTCTACCTTCTTGAACGATGGAACTCCCTACTGCTTGGGCGGCACAATCGCCACCACCAGCAGCGACTGGGGTACCCACCGGAAGTCCGGTTGCTTCCGCACCAACCCCAGAAATATTTGCCGACATTTCGGTTGATTCCGNTACTTCGGGTAACCAATCCTTATNCCATCCAAGGGCCTCCAAAATTTCATCGGACCATTTTCTTTCACCCACATTCAGTAAGGATGTTCCGGATGCATCAGACACATCGCTAAAAAATTCTCCGGTTAACTTGTAACGAATATAGTCCTTGGGCAGGAGAACTTTAGCGATCTTATTGAAAATATCGGGCTCATTCTTTTGCACCCATCGAATTTTAGGTGCGGTAAAGCCTGCTAGAACAGGATTTCCCGTGATTTCTAAAACCTTTTGGCTCCCTACCAACTCGGTGATTTCCTCACATTCTTGATGAGACCTTTGATCATTCCACATGATACAAGGCCTAAGCACCTCACCCCATTCATCCAATAAGACAAGTCCATGCATCTGACCCGTTAGTCCAATTGCAGAAACGGTGGATGGATCGATTCCTNCCAGAAGGGAACGGACAGCTTCTTTGGTTGCTTCCCACCATACCTTNGGATCCGTCTCTGCCCACAAGGGCTTGGGGGTTTGAAACGGGTACTCCGGGGTACTGACTTTCAGAACTTCTCCTGTAGGGGAAACCAAAAGTGCTTTCACCGAAGAGGTCCCTATATCTAATCCTATTACATTCATTCTAATTTGCTAAGAGCTAAACCTATGCGATGGCAATGACAATGCGGGAAAGCTTGCCTAATGACATCGAGGGAAATCTTCCAAAATCCACTTAATTTTAGTCAAGGAAGTCGGGAAAGCGAAGCATTCCTTACAAAATCTCTTGGATCAAATGACCGAAGACTTCAGTCAGACGCATGTCACGCCCACCGAAGCGAAAAGTACTTTCCGTGTGCTCGATGCCAAGTAAATGTAACATGGTGGCATGCAAGTCATGAATTTCATAACGGTTTTCCACCGCCTTGTACCCAAATTCATCGGTGGCGCCAACGGTAACACCCGGCTTGATACCACCCCCAGCAAACCAAGTGGTGAAACCAAAGGGATTATGATCTCGACCGTTCGAACCCTGGGCAAAAGGAGTCCTTCCAAACTCTCCCGTCCAGACAACCAATGTATCATCCAGCATACCTAGTTTTCTCAAGTCTCGAATTAAGGCTGCGATGGGTTGATCGACGGATTTACAATTCTTACCATGACCATCCACTAACCCACCGTGCTGGTCCCACCGGTCCCCATTCCCCCCTGGACAAGTCAGTTCAATGAAGCGAACCCCACGCTGAACCAACCGACGGGCCAGAAGGCATTGCATTCCGAAAGTCCGGGTGTTCTTAAAATCTGAATCCATCCCGTATGACTTTTTGACGACTTCCGATTCACCGGTCAAATCCATCAACTCTGGAACCGAAGTCTGCATTTGATATGCGGTCTCATAATTTTGAATCGCTGCTTCGACTTGGGGGTCAAAGTTCATTTCCTCCAGAGATGACTTATCCAAGTCTGCCAGCAGAGATAATTTATTCTTCTGTAACTCAGCCGATTTCTCTTTGGGTTTGATATTGGCAACCGGTTCATTTTGAGGAAGGAAAACCGACCCTTGATAACTGGCTGGTAAGAAACCGGAACCAAAGCAATCCAATCCACCGGGTGGAATGAGTCCTCCATTCAACACCACAAACCCAGGCAAATTTTGATTCTCTGTGCCTAACCCGTAGCCGAACCAAGCACCCATACTGGGGCGTCCTTGAAAACCACTTCCGGTATGCAGAAAATAATTGGCGGATGTGTGTTCAGAAAAATTGGAAGTCATCGATTTAACCATNGAGATCTCATCAATCACATCATCCTGTGCAATATGNGGAAAAAGGTCGGATACCCAGTGTCCACTCTGCCCCCTTTGTTTAAATTCCCAAGGACTTTTTAAAATTTTGCCAATATTATCAAATTGGGTGGGAGCCAATTTTCCAATGACTTCTCTCGGGTCTTTCCCATTGTATTTTTCCAAGGCTGGCTTGTAATCAAAAATATCCACATGGGAGGGTCCACCGTCCATGTAGAGAAAAATCACATTTTTGGCCCGTGGGGTAAAATGTGGTCTCCTGGGAGCCAGGGGGGAAGCAAGCGAATCATTAGACAAGGCAGAAAAAGCAAGTCCGCCAAATCCCATAGCGCAGGATTGAAGCATCGATCTACGCGACAATGGAGTATTAAATTGGTTACAATGCATGGTTTCGAAGTTTAGTTGAGAAAAAGGAATCCTTTTGAATTAATTAAGACATGAGCTAAGTCCGCCCAAACCTCTTTGGTAAGACTTCCATGGACTTTCGTTTGAGTTTCTAAAAATGCGAGAAGTTTTTCTTGAGCTGCCTGGCTTGGAGGTTTTCCCGTAATCATCTCAAAAAGATTACCCATTGACTCCGATTTTAGCTTTTTTGCCTGAAAAACATTTTCACCCATCATCTTGCATTGACTTATAACAAACGGATCATTCATAAGAGCCAAAGACTGAGCTGGGACATTGGAAACTGACCTTTTGCCTTTGGTCCCGAAGGGAGCGGGTTGATCGAAGGCCAGCATAAAAGGGGAGAGAAAATTTCGGTAAACTGACCCGTAAATACTTCTTCTACCCGCTCCGTCAAGAGGTCCATTTTTCTTTCCTCCTCGGCCCGTCATGAAGGCAGTTTTGTAAATGGGAATCGAAGGACCAAAAAGTTTTCTATCGATTCGACCCGAGAACGAAAGAATTGAATCCCTTATCGCTTCNGCCTGTAATCGGCGAATTGGCATTTTATGTAGAAAAATATTTTGNGGATCGGCAAAGCTGACTTTTTCCTTATCACAGGAAGGGTTTAAAAGACTCGACTGACGATAGGTTTTGGAAAGTACAATTTTTCGAATCAGNNTNTTAACCGACCAATNATTTTNTCGAAAATCATGGGCCANCCANTCCAGNANTTNNGGNTGNCTTGGNTCCTGNCCCATNGGNCCAAANTCATCNGGNGTCGNNACGATNCCNCGNCCAAAAAANTGCAACCATATACGGTTCGCCATCACGCGGGANACNAGTGGGTTNTCNNCGGAGATTAATTGATNCGCNAAATCAAGACGAGNNCCGGNTTGTCCACCCAAGGCAGTAAGGTTNCGNNCAACCACTGNTTCGCCCAATTTATGNGGACTTCCCCGNACATAAACATTTCCCTGAAAAGGNCTCCCCTNCCCCATNGCCAANGTNTATCGCTCACGGGGTGTTTTGGAATCAATGGCTTCGGCTTGCCTCAACCTTTCAGGTATAGTTTGTTGATTTCCGAATGGAATTAGCCCCTCGCTGTAGAGGTAATTAAGAAATTCATATTCTTCTCCTGAAAATTTGCCCGCATGGATTTTAGCAAATGATTTTTTGAGGAAGCCATCTAGGAATTCAGGGAGATTGCTTGCCTCGATTTTTTCATCCCCCAGCAAAAGAGAAAACCTAGAGTCAGGGCTTCTTCCAATTCCGGAATTTGCAAACCTGACTTGATCAATTTCCAAGTAAGCATCTGTACCCCGGTCCACAAATTCAAGGTAGGCCCAATGGCCTTTGTATTTTTTAGGCGATAGACTGAACCACTGGAAATTATCCTCNGAATTTGCCTCCTTGATTACAGTNCCTCCAAAAAGTAAGCCGGAATGTTTACCCATATGGTAATGATCAATCACTACCCGCATAAAACCTTTCTTTGCCTTNGCCCTGACTAAAATTTGATCGTGCTCAATTTTAAAATGAGGAGAACGCAGGTTGCCCACCCTTCTATCTCCTAAAACATGGGAAGAGAGTATATTCCGACTTGGAAATAAATTCGNTCCGGCGAACGAAATTAGTCGATGCCCTCGTGGTTTAAAAGCCTCCCCAGTGATCTTCCAGCCTTGGGGAATTTCCGAGGAAGTGAAAGTTGCAAAGGATTGACTGTTTTGAATGAAATTCTGTTCCGCATGGANGAGTCCATTGTGTGAGCTTTTTGCCCTTTCAATTCTTTGTGCTAAGGACTGNAGGTTATCCAACTTTTTAAAGTGCATGCACCAGGCACGAAGGGTTTGAACCACTAAACCATTTGANCGAGCATAGCATTCAACCACGGAAAGCGGAGGCACTGGTTTATCAGGCTTTGGTGTGACCGGAAATGGAGAAAACTCAAACTGGTCAGCGTGCACATATCCCCATCTACCCGTCGCCTGATCAACTATCCTAATTTCGACCTCGCTCAGATGGTAATCCAACAAATCCCAACTCTTTGGAACTAACTCATCACTGTTTTCTCCGCGAGCGACTAAAAGCCTGTTTCCGTCCGCCCATAACTCCACTCCTACTTCGTTGAACTGACCTCCTCCCACGGAGAAGTTCAGAAAACGATGTTCAACCTTAATTTTGGGAGACCTCAAAGATCCNAGCGATTTTTTAGGATCTTTACTCAAGGAGGAAGCCCATCCAACCCCGGAATATCCAGTAACCGAACCCGTATCATTCGAACCCTTTAATTTGGGTTTCTGGAACGCTTTTCCGTGAGGTTTCCAATCCCCAAAACCATTTTCAAAATCTACAAGTACTTCCCCGGTAAAATTAGCATCTGTACCGGNATCTACATAATTAGAATGTGTGAGTTGCAAAGCCCCTTTCCAGTATTTACTGGGAGGTTGCATGGTAGAAAAACCCTCTTGTTTAGAAGATAGGGATGAAAAAGCCGACTTGCATAGGGCTTCAATTTCATTGCTAATCACCTCCCTTTTACCGCCCAGGTCCAGAGGATACTCCTGCCTATTACTTCCCTGCATCAACGCGGCCAGTGAATAGTAATCCTTTTCTGATATGGCATCAAATTTATGATCGTGGCAACGAGCGCATCCAATGGTCAATCCAAGAAAAGTCTTTCCAAATACATCCAACTGACTCTCCATACGATCCGCATTGTCCTGCTTGGGGTCGGTGGGTGCATGCACCGCTTCGTGAAAATACCAAAAACCCGTACCAATGACNGACTCATTGAATTTTTCCGTANGATGNCGGCGAGGTTCGTCTATGAGATCGCCNGCAACATGCTCCNNNAGAAATTGGTCATAGGGAACATCNGAATTGAAGGCTCGTATCAGATAATCACGATACTCATGAGGATTTTCCAATGGATAATCGAACTCATGCCCGCAAGTTTCAGCATACCGGACCAAATCCATCCAGTGACGGGCCCACTTTTCTCCGAAGTGATCGCTGTCTAGCAAACGATCCACCGCGGTTTTATATGCATTTCCCGATTCGTCTGAAATAAAATGTCCGATTTCTTCCAAGGTGGGGGGAAATCCGGTGAGGTCAAAAGTTACCCGTCGTAACCAAGTTCTCTTATCCGTTGCCAAAGCAGGCAGTAGCCCAGCTTCGATCAACCTCTTACCAATAAAATAATCAATCGGGTTCTGTGTTAACGCCCCTTCTTTGGGTACCAATGGTTTGGTTACCGGTTGCCAGCACCAATGGGCACTTTTTCTCTTCTCCAAGTTAAAGGAATTCCTTTGGGGGGAAGATAGAAGAGTTGGAACCGGCTCGNNTGGCCAAATNGCTCCTTCCGNAATCCATTGGCTAAAATCATCCACCACTTGNTNACTCAACNTTTCTTTGGGTGGCATTTGAAAGTCTNNCTCGTCATAANCGATCGCTTCNAGGATCANAGACTCNGCGGGCTTAGCGATTACTAGGGCGGGNCCNGTNTCTCCNCCCTTCAANATAAGNTCGATATGATCNAAGCGTAACCCTCCCTTNATTTTAGAAGCTTCGGCACTATGGCATTCATAGCACTTCGTTGCTAGGACTGGGCGAATCTTGGATTCAAAAAAAGAATGATCCCACCCAGCATTTTCCCCCCAGAGCGAAACCGTGGCTACCAGAGGCAGAACCGAAAGAAGAAAGGATAATGGGGAGCACATGATTTCTAATCTATTCTTTAAAGATTTTTTTGCATGTCAAATTCTGGCTTCTCTAAAATTGAAATTTTTTTCGATCAGCATGAATGATAGAATCATTATATTTAGAATCCAATAAGTAATTATTAGTTTAAGCTTAAAGTAAAATATCCCAAAGACGAATTTTTGGGAATATATATCCTTGACTTTAGCATATCTATTTTTGACTTAATTAGGGATATAAAATGTTTGCCAAAGAAAATCATTTTTCAAAGCAAGTCATCCAAGCCAGACAAATTTTCTTTGGTATTCCACAAGTTGATTCGTCGGATGAGTTCAGGCTTATTAGTGTAGGATGTGAAAGGTGCCTACCTGAATATGTGGTGGAGCGGGACTCCTTTCCTCAATATGCAAAGGAAGCAGATGGTTGGGCTTTCACCACTTTTGACTTGGTAGTAGAGGGCACCGGTACTCTTCTTCTAAATCAGAATCATTACAACTTGAGAGCGGGCTCGCTATACTTCTATTCAAAAAAAGTACCCCATCGAATAGAAACCAACCAAAGTAGCCCCATGCTTAAATATTTTCTTGTCTGTGCCCATCGTCCAACGGTTCCTCCTTTTGAAGATATTTCCATTATCCAATCTGGACTTATAAAGATTCAGTCCATGGAAGAGATCATAGATTTATTCGAATTAATTCTAAGCAATGCCAACATAGATTCCCATTTGGGCAATCCCATCTGCGATTCCCTTACCAAATGCTTGATCCTTAAAATACTGGAAAAGGCGAAGGAAGATAGTCACGCGGAATCTCGAGCATGGACTACTTACAAGCGTATCCTTCAACACATTAGAAAAAACTATTATCAAATAAAAACCATTGAACAGCTTGCAAAAGAAGTTCACGTGGACGCAGCATATCTTTCTCGCATATTCAAAAGGTTTCACCACGACACGCCTTACAAATTCCTAACGCGGCTGAGGATGAGCCATGCAGCCTCTTTATTATTGAATTCTGGAGACCTCGTTAAAAATGTCGCCTATGAACTAGGCTATGAAAACCCTTTTCATTTTTCACGAGCTTTTAAATCTGTCTATGGAAATTCTCCTGAAAATTTTGTGCGAGAACGCGAAGGAACTTAATTAAATCGAAAATCTTAATCCAATGAATCAAAATCAAGTAATCATCGAGTACTGTACGGGATGTCGCTGGTTGTTACGATCCGCTTGGGCAGCCCAAGAATTACTCACCACCTTTCAGGATGAATTGTTTGAGGTCTGCCTGAGGCCTCAAACCGAACGATCCGGTCATTTTCAGATTATTTGCAATAATCAATTGATCTGGTGCCGCAAACAAGAACAAGGGTTTCCAGAGATCAAAATTCTTAAGCAAAAAATTAGGGATCTCGTTTCACCAGAAAAGGAACTCGGTCATTCCGAGGGTTGAGCTCCTTTGCCTCATGAATTGCAAAGTCTCTTTCATTGCGGGCTTTAACCGCTCGATCTTTTCCCTTTAAACCGAAATATTTGACCAATTGCTTATCTTCCATGTTTCGGATGTCGACGACAATCAAACCGTCCAACGCATCATTGAATTTTGGGTCAACTGCAAAACCGACAAATGAACCTTTTAGTCTAAGGTAGTGCTTCACAAGCACGGGAATTCCCTTGCCGTCCGGTTCGGCCGAAGAAATTACAGCGGAAACATCCTCCAAACTCCGACCTTCTTCTTGGACCCATTGATGAAGGGTAGAACTGAGAGCTTTGGCTCGAAAAGGATTTTTTGCCTTTGCTCGTTTCGCAATTTTTGTCGACCAACGATTAGTTCTCAGAAAGCTAACCATCAAATTTCTAGATAATTGCGAATAATCCGATGAAATACTTACGGGGCCATAGAGTATGAAGTGTTTCGGTCTGCGATTCATAAACTCTCCAATCCCCTGCCAAATCAGACCCAGTAACAAAAATTTCCTCTGGTATTCTTCCGTGATAAAAGAACGTCCGACTTCAACGGCATTTCCCAAGGCCTTGTAAAATCCTTTCCTCAAGGAGAATTCAGAAGTTGCATACATTCCCTCCTTACCTTTTTCCGGAATAATCTCAGTGGCCACTCCCAAACGATAGCCGCCCGCCACCTTTTTATTTGCTCGGTCCCATGCAAACAATTGAAAATACCATTCATCAAATTTATCCTGATCGAGAGATTTCCCGGTTCCTTCCCCGACCTTTCGAAAGGTTTGCTCCCGCAAACGAGCAATTTCACGCATGATTGAAGGAGCTTCGTGAGCACGAAAACAGTAAACTTCGAAATCNCCCTTTTTTGCCATTAAACTGGATTNATCGAGAAGAGAAACTTCATTCTCCAACTTTTTCGGATCAACTCCAGAAATGATNGTTTTCATTTCCGTTTTCCTATTCCCGAAAAAAAATGGACGAGTTCTNGGAAAGGAAGNCAAAAAGGGCTNGGTTTTGGCTAATGCCTCAACAGATACACGGCAATATTCATTNGCCAGGGCATCGCTTTCGAAGCTCTTAATTTTCTCAATCGGAATGGGTTCACCCACCCGAACTTTCATCTTTAGACCCCGTTTATTCCAAAGTTCACGACTCAACAGTAAGGTGCGAAAAATAGGATGAACAAGTCCGAGAAGTTGGAATAAATTACTATTTCTACCAGAAAAATAAATTGGTAAAATCCTTGCGGAGGTCATTCTCGCAAGAGCAATAGGATGAACCGACCAGGCTCGGTCTTCTACTTGACGGTTCTCCAGACTAATNGAGGACACCTCTCCTGCTGGAAAAACNCCCAAGCAATTTCCAGCTTTCAAAAAGCGTGCACAATTTAATAATGGAAGAATGTTCTTCGGCCCAGAATCTACTTTTAATACATCAACCTTGAACAGCCAAGGACTCATCTCTTCAAATACATCAAGGAATGAATTGACCATAAGCTTAAAGTCAGGACGGGCTTTGGCGAGTATTGCACCCAAAGCGAGACCATCTATTCCACCATAAGGATGATTGGACACGACTACCAACGGCCCCGAATCAGGAATTCTATCATACTCTACGGGATTCACTTCAACCGTAACATTCATTTCTTGTAATACGGCGTCAAAAAAAGAAGACGAGGCGGAACGAGAATTATACAATTTTATTGTGTCCGAATAGAGCTCGTTGANTTGAGGAAACCTCAAGAATCTTTCAAGGGCCGTTAGAACCTTGATGAAAGATGGATTTATATTCAGGTTTTTTCCAAATCTCGAAATGTTCAGCGGCTGAGACATGCCAAACTATTTCAAAAATATTTCAGTTAATTACATTTTTTTTGTAACATTTCGGAAAAAATTTTGGACCACTAAGAAAAAAAGGTGGCTATTCCAAGACCTGATTATTCTTTGATTTCTCGCTTAACTCTGCGGCTAGTCTCTCACTTGCAGCGACCTGTCTTTCGGCCATTTTCTTTTTTAATATTTCATCACCAATCACACCCAGCAAAATTACCAGTCCAAGGATTCCAAATTCCAGGTGAGTTGAAATTCCGACCATATTAATGGAGTTAAAAATTATCCTAATAACCGCGGCTGCAATGATAACCCCCAAGATTGAGCCTTCTCCTCCTCTTAGGCTGCATCCCCCGAGNACCGCAGCAGCAATCGCAAAAAGTTCATAAAATTCACCCGTCTGNGCTGGTTGAACGGAGCCCAGTTCAAATGCGAATAAAATTCCCGCAATTCCAGCAAAGAAAGAACATAANACATAAGCAATAATTTTCATCCGGTCGGTGTCGATTCCACTATATCGGGCTCCCTCTTCATTATTGCCCAAGGCATATAAATATCGACCCCAGATTGTCTTCCGCAAAAAGACTGAAGCGGCGAGTGCAAGCACTAAAAGAAAAATTGCTGGGGTTGGAAGTTTGAAAAAACTTCCGATTGCAATTTGGCCGCTAAAAATAAAATCGAGGGTCAGGATTCGTTCCAAGTTTTCAAACCCTAAGTCACCCTCTAGGGGGACGGGGCCCAAAGACTGGTTGTCTGTTAACCAACGGCTTAGGCTTCGATAAATCAACAGACCACATAGAGTCACCACAAAAGGTTGGAGCTTTGCCTTGGTTATTAATAACCCGTGAACCAACCCAATTACGACAGACATGAGGAGGGTTAAACCAATGGCCAGGATTGGATCAAGGCCCTGGATTTTGGTAAAGAAAGAGAGCACCACCGCAACCAACCCAACCACGGAACCAATGGATAGATCAATGCCACCGGTTATGATTACAAAAGCAACCCCAATACTCATTACACCATACAAGCTCGACCACTTGACTGTGTTTTGCATATTATAGGCGGAGAGAAAATTAGGGTCTGCAATAGCCGTAATTGCAAAAACGGCGACCAAAAGACCAAAGATTCCATATACATTTTTTTTCATAATTTTAAGCCGCTAATGAGCCTCCCGTGGCCAGTTGCATAATTGATTCCTCAGACATTTGATTGGGTTGAAGTTCTCCCGAAATTTTCCCTTCGTGCATAACATAAACTCGGTCTGCCATTCCTAATACCTCTTCCATTTCACTGGAAACAAAAAGAATTGCGATCCCTTTGCCGGCAAGTTTCTCCATTAGTTTGTAAATCTCCCTTTTGGCCCCAATGTCAATACCACGAGTGGGTTCATCAAGCATCAGGAGCTTGGGTTTCATGGCCAGCCATTTCCCCAGTACTATCTTTTGTTGATTACCTCCGGAAAGAAATCGGGCTGCCTGCTCGATGCTAGGTGTTTTGATCTTCATCTGCTCAACCGCCTCGTCTGCAATTACTTTTTCCTTAGCATGATCAAGGAAACCCATTTTTTGATCCCGCTCCAAGCTTGGTAGGCTTGAATTCTCACGGACTGTCATTGGTAGGACCAACCCGTGTTGCTTCCGATCTTCGGGAGCAAGTGCTAGACCAGCATGAACCCCATCTGCTGGGGAGCTGGGCGAAAAACTTTCTCCTTGTATTTCCAGTTTACCTCCAAGGGAGGGGGTGACCCCAAAAATGGTTTGTAACAACTCTGTTCGGCCTGCCCCAACCAAACCAGCAATCCCAACGATTTCACCAGCCCGGACTTCAATCGAAACTGGGATTTCAGGATAAGCCGGAGATACTAGATCTACTGCCTTAAGAACACAATCACCTGCTTGGTGAATNTCCCGATCATAAAATTCACTCAATTCACGCCCCACCATTAAACGAACCATGTTATCATGGTTGATTTCATCCTTGGCGAGGTCACCAGCATTTTCACCATCCCGAAATACGGTTACCCGGTCGGAAAGCTCCTTCACTTCTCCGAGTCGATGAGAAATATAAATCACGCTGATTCCCTCGTCACGTAAACCCTTCACAACTTCGAATAAAGTTTCAGTTTCCTTCTGAGATAAGCTACTGGTTGGCTCGTCCATAATTAACACCCGGGCATCACAGGAAAGAGCTTTGGCAATTTCAACCAACTGCTGCTTTCCTATGGGTAGCGATCCTGCAATGGTGTCAGAGGGNAAGTCTAATCCGACTCTTTTTAAATGCCTGGTTGCTTCCGCATGAAGCTTTTCTTCATGAATGAAGCCCTTTTTTCCGGGTTCACGACCCAGAAAAATATTGGAAGCCAAGTCGAGGTTGGAAGCAAGGTTGAGTTCCTGATGGATCAGGGCTATGCCCAAATCCATCGCTTCCCTGACATTTTTAAAATCAACTTGCTTCCCATCAATAAAGTAATCACCCGAATCAGAAGGCTGAACACCGGCCAGAATTTTCATCAAAGTGCTTTTCCCCGCACCGTTCTCTCCGATGAGGGAGATCACTTCACCTTTTCCTAAAGTAAGGGATACCCCTTTGAGGGCAAGAACGCCGGGAAAACTTTTTTTTAATTCTCGGACTTCGAGAAGCAACCCTTGGGCGTCGCTCATCTAATTGGATTTTCCAAGTTCTGCCATTTCTTTCTTTTTGGCCCAAAACTCATCGATATTTTCTTTGGTTACCTCGAGAAAGGAAACCTCTTGGTAAGTGGTCGCAGGTTGATTACCATCCCATATATTCTTGAGCATTTTAATGGATTCATATCCATATTCCCAAGGTTGCTGACTTATGGTACCATAGGCATGCCCATCGGTAATCGCCTGAAGAAGAGCATCCTGTTCATCAAAACCACAAATCTTGATAGTTCCCAACTTATCCGCCTCCTTGATCGCATCAATGCACGAGGGTGAATTATATGCAAAGAGACCCACCATACATTTTAAATCCTGGTACTTTGCGATCGCGTCCTCGGCGTTGCTTTTGGCCCGAGCCTTATCAAAGTTATCTGTTCGGGTATCTAAAATCGAATACTTTGAATCTTCTGAAGTCAAATTGGTCGCATCCACCGGATCGTATTTCACCAGCTCTAAGGTTTGTACGGGACGGCCCAATAATTCATCGATCACACCCTGCCTTCTCTGACGGGCGTTCAATTGCTCAAGTCGACCCACAAAAAGCATTACCTGACCACCCTCAGGAAGGGCCTTTTTTACCAAGCCTCCCAAGGCACGACCTGCTTTATAATTATTGGTTCCNATAAAGACCAAACGCTTGCTTTCTGGAGCGTCCGAATCATTGGTGATAAGAATCGTATTTTCAGACACTTCATTTAAAAAAGGAGTTTGATTCTCCGCATCCACTGGACTGACTGCAATTCCCGATACCCCTTTGGCAAGTTGAGTTTCCATCATTCTCTTCTGATCAACGACTCCTTTGGGTGGCATCAGAACCTCACAACTGACTCCGAATTCTTTTTCAGCAATCCGTACTCCAGCAGCACACAAATCCCAAAATGGGTCGACTCCGTTGGTCACGTAAGCAAAGGAAGCTTCTGGCTTGCTCCCTTCCTCACCGGACTTTTCGCCACAGCCTAAAAAGGAACCCAAAATGGGTATTAGTAGTAGAGAGAGTATTTTACAATGTATTTTCATAATGATTATTAATTAATGATTAAATAATTTTACCAGGGAGTACGTCCACCGTTAACGCATAAAGTTTGTCCAGTGATAAAAGAGGCTTCATCGGATGCAAAATAAGCCACTGCATTCCCAACATCTTCTGGTGTACCCCAGCGTCCTAGAGGAATGGTCGCAAGGTATTCACTTTTAGCATCCTCGGGATCATTTTCGTGACGATCCGTTGGTACCCATCCGGGAGCAACCGTGTTCACGGTAATGCCAAATGGAGCCAATTCCGTAGCCATACTTCGACTCCAACCGATTTGCCCTCCTTTTGCTGCAACATACCCACTAAACTTTGGAATGGAGCTATGATAAACTTCGCTGGTGATGTTAATGACTCTGCCCCTTGCTCTTTTTTTCATTCCGGGCAGGGCTGCCTGTACTAGATAAAAAGGACTCATCACAAAAAACTCATACATCTTTCGGTAAAACTCCTGGTCATAATCCTCAATTGCTTTCTGGGGTTGATCCGGAGTGGCATTCGGAACCACGATATCCAGGGAACCAAATTTTTCCTCAACCGATTCCACCATCGACCTAACTTGTTCCGGATCAGAGGCATCAGCCCGAACCAGCATAAAATGAATTCCGTTTTCCTTAAGAACTTGAAGTGCACCCTCTGCTTTTTCTCGATTATTTAGATAATTTATCGCGATCTTTGCTCCCGCAGAGCCCAGTGCTTTCGCAACCCCAAGTCCCAAACCCTGAGTACTTCCTGTAATCAGGGCAACTTTACCGGTTAATAAAAATTTATTCATGAAAAAAAGGGCGATTTCCTAAGGTATGGGCAGAAGGATATAATTTTATATTTAAATTTAGTTTGATATATCAATTTCTTAGTGATGCAAGAAACTTTAGGAAGAAGAAAAATAGATTTGAATGAAAACACATTTACGAATTGCCTGAAAAACCATTAAAGAGTTAGCCTTTGATTACTTTGAAGGCTTCAACTTTTTTTTCTTTTACCACATTGGCTTTCCTTTCAGTTTGCACTTTTGCTCGAGCAAGAATGGAATCTGTTTTCGAAGCTACCTTTCAAAGTTCGACCCTTTTTTTGGAGCAGAATGATAAAACTCTTCTCAAAATTGAAAAATTGCACGGTCGCGATCTTGGAGGTGGCAACTTTTCATGGACTGGAAAAATTACAGGTAGTGAAAACTCGACGCTTTCCTTCACCCGAGTTGGCCATGAAATTGTGGGGGGGTTGAAACCAAGTTTTGGAGCTATCCAAAGATTTATTACTGACAAAGGAAAAGTTATATGGTTGAAAACAAAGAAAAGTAATCATCTTTCCTGCGGGGGTTGCCTGCTGGATCAAAAACAAAAAAATTTAGATCCTCGGCCCGGTAGAAGGGCCAAAAATTGGAGAGATGGGGATGGCAACCTGATTGACTTGCTGGTTGCTTACACCTCAGATGCCAAACTGTCCGAAAACTTAAGCACGGAGAGCCAAGTTGAAGCTTACCTTCAAAATGCAATTTCCGAATCAAATCTTTGTTTTTTAAATAGCAATGTAAATGCGGCGATCCGCTTGGTACATCTGGTTGAAATCGATTACGCCGAAACGCAGGATCCATCCATGGACTTGAATCGGTCGACCAACCCAACCGACGGATATCTGGATCAACTCCATACCCTCCGCGACCAATATGGAGCCGACTTAGTGAGTGTTCTCATTTCCCAAGGTGATGGAAGCCTTGGTGGCATCGCCAATACCATGTCCTATCCATCCTTAGACTTCGGTGAAAGTGGGTTCAATGTCGTGGTGATCGGTCAGATTGGGGCACCAAGCTACAGCCTACTCCATGAAATTGGCCACAATATGGGTTGCACCCATAATCGAGAGGATGCCATGGACCGGGGCGTTCCAGATACGGATCCTTCAAATAATTCCCTTTTCAAGCAATTTAACTACGGAAAAAGATGGATCACGAATGGCCAAGGCTACCGGACAATCATGGCCTACGATACCGATGGCACTCCGACCTACACAAACCGAATTCCCTATTTCTCAAACCCATCCATTGCATATCAAGGAATCTCAACTGGTAACTTGGATTCAGAAGATAATGCCCAAGTCCTCAATACAACCACACCCTATGTCTCGAACTTTCGATCGTCCATTGTCCAAGGCATTGTACCTTCTATCTATTCTCTAAATATTTCCGAGGGCAATGCCAGTTCCTTAACAGTTCGTCTCGCATCCAAGCCAGAATCTAATGTTTCGATTTCCATTTCCCTGGATTCTGCAGGAGACCAAGATTTTTCATTGCTGGNTTCTAGTACGATGACCTTCTCCCCCGAAAGCTGGAATCTGCCTCAACCTCTACAATTAATTTCCAAGAAAGATGCAGACGCAAACAACGGGATAAGCACCATCTATCTATCTTCAACTGGAATCCCNACGACAAGTGTAGCATTAAATGAAATTGATACGGGTAGCGATACGACTAGTTATCGATTAATTACCGGCGTAATCAAGGATTCTCAAGATGTTGGTGTTCCTAATGTAAGCCTATCTTTTTCATCGGTAGGCACCCCGATCCTTACCGATGAAAACGGTACTTTTTTTACCAGCGTATCCTCCACTTGGTCGGGCACTATTACTGCGAGCAAAGCGGGNCATCAATTTTCACCTGATACTCTATCCATTAGTTCAGAAACTGCAGAGACGATCCAGCTAACCTTCTTAGCAAGCCGAAGCCAAATCCTCTATGTCGACGCCACTGCAACTGGTAATGGTGATGGTTCGAGCTGGGCGAATGCTTACCCTGAGCTTTCCACTGCACTCCAGTCCATGCATCCTTTTACCGAAGTTTGGGTTGCAAGCGGAACCTACAAACCAGGAGTTTTCCGAAGTGATTTTTTCCTGCTTCCACCAAATGTTTCNATATACGGAGGCTTTTCTGGTTCGGAAAGTTCAAGGCAGGAACGAAACTCAACCACGAANCAAACCATTCTCTCCGGNGATATCGGAAATATCAATGATNGCTCTGATAATACTTTTCATGTGGTGGTTCCATCGAATGGATCCCACCTTGATGGATTCATTGTCCAAGATGGAAATGCCAGTGAAAACTATTCAGATTCCCGGGGGAAAGGGGGTGGACTCNATGCCGAGGGGGTAAACTTCTCAATAAGTGAATGTATTTTTCAAGGAAACCGGGCNAGGCANCNGGGAGGNGCTGCTTATCTTCTGGATACCAATGCGACTTTTTCCAATTGTACTTTTTCGAACAATCGAGGGTCGGGTCTAGGAAGCGGATTGGGATATGCAGGAGCCATCTATTCTAAAGATGTAATTCTTGTTTTGAATTCTTGCCAATTCAANAATAACCAAGCTGATTTGGATGGAGGGGCAATTTTCGCGGAATACTCTGAAATAAATGCCACCTCCTGCACCTTTTCTGGTAATCAAAACACTACCAATAACGGCGGNGGAGCCTGGGCGTTAAAGTTCTGTACTTTAATCGAAAACCATGGAACTTACACTTCAAATTATTCGGCTTCTAGTGGTGGGTCCATCGATGCAACCGATTCCAATATAACCATTACCTACGCCCAATTCAGCTCCAATCAATCCTTATTTTATGGAGCTGGCGGTCAATTTATTGATTGCAATACAACCATCTCTTCTAGCTTATTCAGTGGTAATTCCGCAAATTCCAATGGAGGTGCCTTATTTTTCGAATCAACACCATTGACTCTGAAAAACAATACTTTTACTTCAAATCAATCGGCCTACTCGGGGGGTGCGGTTTTTACAAAAGATGGAAATTTTTCTGCTACCGGCAATAGCTACCAGCAGAATTCTGCTGGAACCTCAGGTGGTGCAGTAGCCATTGAGAATGGAACCTTTAATGAAAGTTCTGGTAATTACCAAAACAATACCTCCATTTATGATGGTGGAGGACTGCATTTAAAGAATTCGACCGGCACCCTAAACGATTCTAACTTCAGTTCTAATTCCAATACCACTTACAACGGAGGAGGAGCACTTTCCTTGGAGGGATCTTCGCCCTCCATTAGCGGTTGTAGCTTCACCAAAAACTTTACGGTTTCCCGCTACGGTGGTGCCATCTACATGAATTCCACCTCCACCCCATCCATGGACCGTTGCTCTTTCGTAGCAAATCATGCCACTGCCAGTGGATCCTATGGTGGAGCACTGTATTTTTGGGGAAACTCGAATGTCCAAATTTCCAATTCATTATTTTTAAAAAATCACGCCAACGATGGAGGGGCGTTCACATCCATGGGGGCCAGTAATATTTCTTTTTTACAATGCCGATTTATTGGAAACGAAGCCAATGCTTCCTCCGCTTCAGAAGGTGGAGTTGGACTCTTGGCCAGTGATGCAAACCAAACTAAATTCATTAACTGCTTATTATCCGATAATGGTGCAAGCTATCGGAATGGTGTATTGAAACCNATTGGTCATTCTCGTTTTGTAAATTGTACTCTGGTTCGAAACACTTCCATTGAGCACGGGGGGATAAGTATTGTCTTTAGTGGTCAATCCATTGACTTTGAAAATTCTATCTTATGGCAAAACTCCGCGGGTAGCCAAGGTAGTGACCTTTATAATTACCAAGGCTCGGTTTCTGCCAATCATTGTATTTTGGATCCCAGTAAGTCCTTNGGCACCATCTCTGGATCTGACAACAATGACTCCGACCCTTTGTTCATCGATAGCGACGGGAGCGATGGCATTGCGGGCAATGAAGACGATGACTACAACCTGCAAGCTACATCCCCTGCAATTGATCAAGCTAGTACTGGTGCACAGCATTATACCACCACCGACATCTTAGGAAAAACAAGGTATGGCAATGGTCCTGATATTGGAGCTTATGAGTATCGGGTCAACTCCGCCCCAGTCATAAAATCCGGCAGTACCTACTCGCTGTCATCTGATGAAGACGAAACTGCCTCGTACCCTTTTGCCGCCAGCGATATTGATGGGGATGATTTAATTTGGTCTATTTCCTCCCCTGCGAGTAATGGAACTGTATCCATTTCCAAGGATTCCGGGCTAGCCTCCTACCAACCTAACCTCAACTGGTATGGAACCGATTCCTTCTCCGTTTCGGTTTCAGATGGTGCTTCCATTGCAACCGTGATCGTATCCGTATCGGTTGCCTCGGTGGATGATCTTCCGGTTTTAAGTGCCGAAATTCCAGATCAGTTCATGAATGAAGATCAGGGTAATTTAAGCATAGATCTATCAGAATTCTTCAACGATCCTGACTCCTTAGATTCCTTTAGCTTCTCGGCTACCTCTTCCGACGAATCTCTCGCTATCCCAACAATCTCAGGCTCAGATCTTATACTTTCGATTCTCTCAAATCAATTTGGGACTGCTACTATAAGCATTATCGCTACCTCTGGAGATCAGTCCGTTTCAGATTCCTTCATTCTTGAAGTTCAGTCCGTCAATGATCCCCCCACCCTAAGCAATGCCCCAACTGGGGCAGCGATCAAAATTTCTGAATCCTCCACTTATCTTTTTGATTTTAATGCTACGGATAATGACGGTGACAGCTTGACTTTCACTCTCTCTGGATCCGACTCCAGCTTTTTTGAATTGAACGCCAGCTCTGGAGTGATCCGCTTTAAAGTGGCCCCAGATTTCGAGACCCCTTTGGATTCAGACCAGAATAATTCTTATGAACTTTCAGTAGTGGTCTCAGATCAAAGCTCCAGCTCCCAGCCTTTTTCACTTTTGGTAAGCATCATAGATCTGGATGAATATGCATGGTCTACCGCCGTGGATCATGGAAATCATTGGAGGTCGACCGACTGGTTTGGTACTTACTTTGAAACTTCAAGCAACTGGATTTTTCATGTAAACCATGGATGGCTTTACCGAAATGGGACTTCCATGAGTTCTTTTTGGCTTTATGATTCCAACCTAGATTGGCTTTGGACAAACTTTGAAAACTATCCCTACCTCTTCCGTTCTGAATCCGGTGCCTGGATATTCTTTCAAAATGATTCGGGTAGCCGGAAATTTTACGANTANTCCACAAACTCNTGGACNACTCTTCCTGCCAATTAGAGAAGAATCACTCTCCCAAAAGTAAAAAATTATAATTAATATGGAATTATTCCGTTTTCTTCCCTTGCTTTTCCTATCGGGTGCATTCGGATTCTCTCCTTTTACTCATGGAAAATCAAAAGTCGTCTTTGTGATTGCAGAAAGAGAATACCAGACTGAAAAAACCCTTCCGAAATTTGCTGCATCTTATCTTTCTAAAGAATTTAAAGCCGAATTTTCTACCGCTCCCAAAGAAGGTCTTGATCGTCATCAATTAAAAAACGCTGCAGCAATTAGCCAGGCAGACCTTTTGATTATTAGTGTTAGGCGAAGAGCCTTTTCGGATCAAATTATGCAATCTATTAGAAGTCATATCGCCCATGGAAAACCAGTTCTTGGACTCCGTACTGCATCCCATGCCTTCGAACTTCGAAATGATTCACCCCTTGAAGGCCACCGAGATTGGCCAGCATGGGACCAAGAAGTTATCGGCGGAAACTATCAGGGTCATTATGGGAAAGACAAATCCTGTCTGATCAGAAAAATTCCGGCTGCCATGCAACCTTCGCTTTTGAAGCAAGTAAAGCTGCCCTTCAGAACTCCCGCGTCTCTCTATCGAAATTCTCCTCTTCCCATGAATTCAGTCCCTATTTTGGAAGGCGTCCTATCTGGCTTTCCCACCGAGCCTGTGGCTTGGACCCATGTGACAAAATCAGGTGCTAAAGTTTTTTACACCTCCCTTGGGCATGTTAAAGACTTTGAGAATCCTAGCTTCAATCAATTATTGCAGAATGCAATTCGATGGTGCTTGAAGAAGCCCTAAATTTATCCTGCAAACGGGGATGCGGATACACCGCAGACCCCCAGTCCATCAATTGCGAACACTTTACCCGCATTGCTTTCTTCCAAGGACTTGTGGATTCCTGTGGTCACGAACAAGCGGTTCAAATTAGAACCACCAAAGGTACAAGCGGTTGTCTCCACACAAGGAAGTTCTACTTTGTCNATGAGCTCNCCTNNTTGCGGATCAATTCGGACCACCATTCCNCCATGGCACATCGCTATCCAGAGCATACCTTCCCCATCGATCGTCATCCCATCAGGCGAGCCAGCAAGATCTACTTCTTCGGTGTTAATNATGACCTGCTTTTCTTCGATTCCGCCGGTTGAGTTATCAAAAGGATAACACCAAACTTCCTTAGTTGGGGTATCAATATAATACATGGTGTCTGCTCTCTGGTTCCAGCATATCCCATTGGAATTGGTCACGCCATTCACTCTTTGAAAGAGGTTTCCCTGCACATCCAGCATGTAAAGGTTGGCATCCCCAGACTTTTTCACTGTGCTTATGGTTCCGGCCCAGAACCTTCCGCTTGGGTCACATTTTCCGTCATTAAACCGGTTATCTGGGCGTTTATCCCCCTCTGGGTCCGCAAGATTCTTTTTTTCACCGGTATTTGGATCAAAAGAAAAAATCCCTGAATCCCCCGCACACAGAAAACCACCCGACTGGCGGGGTACTACGGTTCCAATGCGCTCCCCCATTTCCCATACTTTTTCCTCGCCCGTTTCCACATGTAAGCGAATCAAAGCATGTCCCTCAATATCAACATATAAAAGATGCTCCTGCCAAAAAATTGGGCCTTCACCCCACTTGGAAATCTGGGAACCGATAGGTGTAATTGATAGGNTTCTACTCATCCTTCCTTATTGGTCGCTTTGGTGACTGCTTGCAACCAATTCCGAGCGATCAACTCGTGACCATGAGGTAAAGGATAACCATCTTTCGAGATCAAAAGTTGAGCCAAGTCTAAATCCTCTGCCTCAACTACCTTTTTTTGACTTTTCATTTCCAATTCCAATTTCAGTTGCCCAACTTTGCCAAGCCCTGATCATTTGCTTAACCCGGTCGGGAAATTGGTCTGCAAGGTTGCTCGTTTCGGTTCGATCCCTATCTAAATTATACAATTGCCAATTTTCTTGTTTTCGCTGTACCAATTTCCATTGATTTTNCCGAAGTACATTCCAGCCNCCGTATTGAAAGAATAAAGGCTTTTCTCGCTCCAACTTTTTACCTGCAAANGTNGGAGTCAGACTGATACCATCCANACTTGGAAGATATTTCGGATAGCTTACACCCTCCCCGGCCAATTCCATAAAGGTAGGCACNAAATCAATCAAATGACAGGGCTCCCGAGAAATGAAATTCTTNGNCACNTTTATGCCGGCCGGCCAATGGGCAATCATGGGGGTACAGATGCCACCCTCCATGCCCTGCACTTTCCACTTNTTGAAAGGACTGTTGATTGCNTTCGCCCAGGATTGTCCAATCGCTTCAAAAGAGCCGACGCTTCCCCACACTGCCTCCGGATTCTTGGTTCCCCTTTTAGGTTTCTCATGACTAGCTCCATTATCCACGAGAAAAAGAATTANGGTNTTTTCCAACTTTCCAAGTTCTTCCAAATTTCGAAGTAATCGACCAATATTCTGATCCATCCGGTCCACCATCGCAGCATGAATTTCCATCCGTAAAGCTTCTTCTTCTCTTTCCTTTTTGGACAGACGATTCCATGACTCATGTTCNGGTTCAGTCAANGCTGCGGTGCTTGGATCAAACAANCCNATCTCCAACTGTTTTCGATACCTTGAACTTCGAATCGCNTCATACCCCTGATCATAAATTCCNTCATACTTGGCAATATCCTCAGGGTGAGCATGCAGGGGCCAATGAGGAGCATTGTATGAAAGAAAAAGAAAGAAGGGATCCTGCTCTCTTTCTTTTTCATTCAGCCAGTTGAGGCTCCAATCCGTAAANGCATCTGTGGCAAAAAAGTCNTTCTCCGGATGGTAGGGTTTCAAGAGTTTTTCATCAAAAGCCCAGGTATAGACCGATCGCCANCCNGGAACATCTTCCCCTTTCCTTGCCTGCTCTCCTGGNTTCCAAAAATTAATCGCACCGCCNAGAAATCCAGCGAAATGATCAAACCCACGATCAAAGGGATTGAAGCCCGCATGATGCTTCCCGGCCCACCANGATCGGTAACCGGCTGGNTTAAGAATTTCCCCAATCAAGGCAGTGTTCTGAAAATCCCGATCACTTCGATGGTGATACAAACCGGTAAGCAGACTGATGCGTGAGGTCCAGCACTTCGAAGTATTGTAGGCTTGGGTATAGCGGATTCCATTCTTAGCGAGACGATCCAAGTTCGGGGTTTTAATCTCCCCGCCATAACAACCTAGGTCGGAATAGCCCATGTCATCTGCAAAAATCAAAACGATGTTGGGCCGGTCGGTGCCGTAGGAAAAAAGCATTCCGCNAATCAGTAGGATGAACGCTGAAAATTTTGTCATANTAACCACCTTTANGGGTCNCAAATNTTCATTTTCATGGTACCGGAACGGCCATTAGGACATTTGCTGGTAGACTTCCTTTCAATACTTCCTCGCCCTTTACATAAACCCTGACCGAGCGGGGAGCATTGGATAAATTGTAAACCAAAGCGGTTCGTTTCCCGTCCGATTTTTTAAAGACAACCGAGGTGGGAAGGTCGGTGTATGAGTCTTTATCAATCAAACCNTATGCCCTGCTGGCATGGGCTANATAGTAAGGAATCCCGGCATGGTTGGGGGAAGCAATCGNCCATTTCTTATCGATAGNCTCGTCTAATACTTTGCAAATTTCATCGGGTTGGCAAAAGGCGGCATAGGCAGCGGCCACCTGACCCCAATCNCCNTCAATTTTTTCCCAGCTGATTTTCCCCTGATCTTTNCCTTGTTTTTCAAGCATTTGATTAAGCTGNAAAACGGAGTGTTCCGCATGGGCACCNAAATAATTCAGNTGGGTCCAAGCNGGNAACCATTGAATACCATAGATATGAATGGGTTCCCCACTGAACCAAGTCCAGGCACCCATATCCCGATCCCGCATTACCGAGCAGATAGTTGGCTTATAATTTTGGGACCAGTTGGATTTTTTCCGATCTTTCCAGCCATAGGCATTATTCCAATATTCATGAACGGCTTCCGTCTCGATTGCATACCCCATTGCCCCCGTAGCCAGCATGTCCTCATCTCCAAGGGCCGCTCCNAGAAAAAACATCCCCGCCCAAGANCCAATGGCTTCCGAAGAAGATTCCTGGTTATTACCATCNTATCCACTCGACATTCCACCTGCATANCTNTGTCCNCCCCAGCATTCAAAGGTACGCAGGCGTGGAAAACGCGGAGAGTCTCGTTCCCACTCAGCATATTGTTTGACCACTTCGGTCACACTTGGCCCATATTTTTCCAACCAAACGGGATCATGCATCCCGATCAGACCGGCACTCATCGCAAGGTAACCGTAATGAAAATGATTGTCAGTGAATTGTTCGGATCCGTAGGAAGAATTAAACCCAACCAGTCCCGACCAAGGCAAAGGGTACCGGGAGTAATAAAATGCTTTTTCTCCGGGTTCATAAGTGAGCCAATCCTCCACCACCCGCTTTGCCTCCTTGTACAAGTCATCAGCGATCGGAAGCTGTAATTGCCAAGCCATATTGAATGCCTGACAGGTTTTGAGCATGGATTTTCCGCCCCAATAAGTATCGGCTGCCTGACGATTTTCTTCGGTTTTTTTCAGTAATTCATTTCCCCAACGATTGATGAAATCCGCAAGGACTTCCTTACGGAAGGCATCGTCCTTCGGGAGGGGGAAAAGAGGAATCATTCCGGTAAAAGGCCAAGAAATTTGGAATTCTTTTCCTTTTGCCACCACCATTTTTCCNCGTCTNGTCTTGTATTCCATTCCNGTAAGACTGAAATTGTGCTTGGTTGTACGNTAATGATGAGGAATCCANCCATGCA
Organism: Verrucomicrobia bacterium TMED60; assembly: GCA_002171765.1. Next base: position 39,946 of record NHDN01000059.1, on the reverse strand, counting down.
GGGTGTCTTCTCCGGTTTCGGTNTTTACCCTCCAAGTAGTGCTGACCCTGCCCTTTTCTTTTTCATATTTCCAATCAAATTGAGTATCCCGCGGAATCGCAGCGGCATGACGGGCAAAAAGTTCTGCCTGACTGGGGTCATCATTGAGAGCAGCAATAGAAAGCACCGGACCAGTAAACCGGACATACCCATCCATAGGTTTTAGCGATCCGCCAGGAGCAAAGATGCCAAAAGTTCGCCCATCTTGAACTAAAGCCCCACTTGGTTGCAACTTTCCCGGAATCTTTAGATCAATTCCTTTGGGCTCAATCCAGACATAGGGCATGCCCCGACCAAAAGTGACATCCGCCTTTTTCATTTGGTTCAGATGTAACCTCATTGAAACATGCCAATCCCCCCAATNNAGAGTGGAGGCATGCGAAAAAGGACCAGACTTTGGTATAGTCAAGAGTTCTGAAAGAACGAAATGATCTGCTGAGATAAAACCCCAGCCCCCCTTGGATTGATCCACCAATTGAACCTTTGCTTTTTTCCCTCGATATGGTTTGAGATCCCAGCTTTTCCATTCCAGATCATTATTTTGTTTTCCGACTTCCTGATAAACCGACTGGCCATCCACAAGCAAATGAACTCCAAGGATCTCTTTTTCACTGCCTCCACCTACCTTGAAATGAAGGTAATCTTTGTCCATGAGAAATTCGGGAGAGGTCGCTTTACCGATAGCACCATCATGTCCGTAAAAACTGGCTGCATATCGCTTGCCCACAATGCCTCTGCTTCCATGCTGGGAATGGGTCATCGGCCCATCCCCAAACGCGGTCCCTTCCAATTCCCAGCCTAAGGTTTCCCAATCCTTTTCAAAATCAAAAAGTATTTTTTCCACCGGATCAGAATCCGGAGTGGGATCAATCGGTTCAATCAACAAGGGTTCACCTGAATCCATTTCCGTACCGTTTTCATTCCATTCCAAGGGGTACCAAATTTGAATGCCCTGTGAATCCGCACTAACGGTAAAGGGATAAGCATAAAGGCGCCCGGGGAAATCATCTTGGGACAACAAGGTTGTCCACCAGTCGTTGGTGGGCAGGGGCTTACCCCGNACTCCAGGCTCCAAATTTACTTTCTTAGCNAAAAGGTTTTGTACCGATTCATTTTCAGGGGGTTTGTCTGCAAAAGGAACCGCATTACTCGCTAGGCAAAAGGATAAATGAGAGAACAGATTAAGAAAAAATCTAGTTCGAAAAATATACTGGTAAGCTTTCATGGAAAAGCTTCCAGCAAAACGACTATGTAAGGATCAAGCAAGAACCTGTTTGATCACATGGCCATGAACATTGGTCAACCTTCTCTCAAGNCCGTTGTGATAATAGCTAAGTCGTTCATGGTCGAGCCCCATCAAATGCAGAATCGTAGCATTAAAATCATAAACACTTGATTTTCCTTCCACACTTTTAAAACCAAAATTATCACTTTCTCCGTAACTATATCCTTTTTTCACTCCCGCTCCAGCAAAGAAACAGGTGAACGCATCTGGGTTGTGATCACGACCAGTACCGTTGCCCTGCAGGAAAGGCATACGACCAAACTCTGTACACCACACTACCAAGGTGTCCTTAAGCATGCCTCGTCTCTTCATATCGCTAATTAAAGCGGCTGTAGGCTGATCCATAATTTCAGCCTGCATGGCATGCGTTTTATCAATATTACTATGGGAATCCCAATTAGTAATACCATTTCCACCGGATGGATCACTTCCATTGAACAATTGAACCACCCGCACCCCCTTTTCAAGCAAGCGCCTGGCTAAAATGCAATTCTTAGCATATTCCTTCTTTANNACGGTTCCGGTATTGGTTCCATACTCTTGTTGAATCGAAGCAGGCTCATTGGAGATATCCATCACATCCGGGATGGAAGTCTGCATTTTACCGGCAAGTTCGTAGCTGGCAATACGGGCGGCCAAATCTGCATCACCAGGAAATTGTTCCAGGTGCCTACCGTTAAGGCGCTGTAATAAACTCACGGTTGATCGATCATCCGAAGTACTGTAGGAGGNTGGTCGGGCCAAATTTGCGGGTGGATTCTTGGCGTTAAAATCAGTCCCCTGAAAGGCAGCTGGAAGAAAGCCATTTCCAAAATTATTTTTGCCCGAGCGAGCCGGTCCCCTTGGATCATTAATCGCCACAAATGCAGGCAATTCCTCATTTTCTGACCCTAAAGCGTAAGTCGCCCATGAACCAAAAGAGGGGAATCCTTCCATGGTAAAACCAGTATTTAAAAAATTCTCTCCCTGGGGATGAGCACTCGTTTGGGTATGCAGGGAATGCACAAAGCAGAAATCATCGGCCAATTCACCAAGGTTGGGTAAAAGATCAGATACCATTTTGCCACTTTTACCCTTGGGCTTAAATTCCCAGAATGGTTTGGCAATATTTCCTGATGGGCCCTCAAAGGTAACTGCAGGCATNCCGGGTGGTTTTTTCCCATGGTATTTAATCAAGTCAGGCTTGTAGTCAAAGGTGTCAACATGACTAACCGCTCCGGGGCAAAAAATGATCAACACCTGTTTAGCCGCAACCTCAAAATGGGGATCCCGGGGTGCATAAGGATTATCCGGGTCAATGTTGGGACGGATGGGTGCCTTACCACTAAAATTTGTTGGGTTATCAGACGCAAATAATCCATCTTGATTTAGTAATTGGGATAATCCCAGGGCACCCAATGAAAAACCCGTATTCTTCATGAAACCACGACGGTTTAGAAGGGAACGGCCAATGGAGGAAATATTTTCTTCGTTATTATTCATGCTTTGTAAATTAAGGTAAAAAAGCAAATTCGTTGGAATTCATCAATGCCCTGCAAACAATGTTCAAACCTCTATCTTTAGCAACGGCAAGAGATGCCTGCAGTTCATCTTTGCTTGGTTTACGGGAAAAAATTAATTCGAACGCTCGGGCAACCGATTTCTTCAGGTTATTTCCCGATTCCATCCTCGCCCGGTTTGCCAAATGTTCAGCCTGATCAACTACAAAAGGACTGTTCATTAGGTTGAGAGCTTGCAAAGGGGTGGTAGATACCGGTCTCTTCGCACGTACTTGACCACAATCAGGGAAATCGAAAGCGGTAAAAATCTGGTCGTCCACCCGACGCATTCGCTCTTGGTATATCATTCTTCTCCAAGTCTCAGGACCAAAATTATTTACCACCTTCCATTGTGCATAAGTCTTTTTAACATTGTGAATCCGATAACTTCTACCCCCCATTTCACGGTTCAATTTTCCAGTAGCTAAAAGAATACCATCTCGGATTACCTCGGCCTCCACCCGACGGGGCGGAAAGCGCCAAAGGAGGGAGCTGGTTGCATCTTTTTCCATACCAACAGCAGAAGGGTTACTCGCCCGCTTGAATGCATCTGAGGTCACCAATATCCGAATCAATTCTTTCATCGACCATGGGGTTCCTTCCGGACGGGAAGGAGACGCAAATTCAGAGGCGAGCCAGTCGAGCAACTCAGGATGACTGGGTGGTGCCCCTGCCCTGCCAAAATCTCCACCTGTTACCACCAATCCGGCTCCGAAAATATGTTGCCAAATTCGATTGGCCATTACCCGGGAAGTTAATGGATTCTCTTCATTCACCATCCACTCAGCAAATTCTGCTCGTCGGGCCCGGCCACTAGCTTCATTATCCACGCCCAATATGCCGGACAGGATTTTAGGAGCACCGGGTAATACTACATCTCTAGGATTCTCCGGGCTTCCACGATGTAAAACACGGGTAAGTTTAGGTTCAATAAAACTTCCCACAAAACTGGGGCGCGGACCTTCTTCAGAAAGTTTATACGCAAAATGATTAATCTCACCGATTGCATCACCGAAGGATTTATCATCTTCCATCAAATCCCTGATTTTTTGAATGGATGCAATTTCCACCCAAGTTCCGTCCGCTAACTTTACATTAACCAAAAACTGATCAAAATTGAATTTACTTTTCTGCTCAAGGTAATCGGTTTCATAATAATATTCACGGTTTGTACTGATTCGTAAACGACCTACCTTTACTGGCTTCTTGAATTTAAATTCAAGCCACGGGTTTTGTTTTTTCTCCTTGAGATAGCTTGCTTGCCAGCGTTGGGTCCCATACTTTCCATCGATCACTCTGGAAACTGGAAAGCGATCCCCTTGTTGGGCAAATGCCGAATCGGTCATGATTTCCGTTCCGTTCGCAGCACTGGCTAAATTAAAATCTTCCGTGGGTAATCCAAAAATCTCAACTTCGTCTAAGCCAACATATCCAGACCAAAAATTCAGCCTCAAGCCAACCACCTCGAGTGGTTGCCAGTGAACTTCTTTGTAACCACCCCAATCCTCCTCCCAGGCGCTTGATTTGTTTCTTATTTTATTCCGGTTTTTTGCAACTTCTCGCCAGATTTCATTGGCTTTCATCTTTCGTGGATGCTCGCTCGAAAATTCAGGAAACCGACTGCCAAATTCAATGTCTTGAAAAACAGCCGTCATCGAATAATAGTCCTGGATCGAAATGGGATCAAATTTATGGTTGTGACAGCGGGCACAACTCATGGTGACACCAAGCATGGAAGCACCGACGGTTTGCATGATTTCATCCATTCGGTCAGCTCGAGCCTGCCGAATTGCAGAAGGTTCCTGTCCCACGGTCGCAGCAGGTACATGGGGACCAGCGACGAGAAAACCCAAAGCCTCCCCAACTCCCATGCCATCACCAGCCAATTGTTGACGAACAAATTCATCATAGGGTAGGTCTTGATTAAACGCCCGAATTACATAATCGCGGTAAACCCAAGCCATTTTCCGATAGAGATTCGATTCCGAACCGTTTGTTTCCGCCCATCGAATTACATCTAACCAGTGCTGAGCCCAACGCTCCCCGAAATGAGGCGATGCGAGTAAATCATCAATCAGCTTCTCGTAAGCCAAATTGGAGTCTTGGGTGAAATCTGCCTTAAATTCAGCGACCCTCGATGGCTCAGGTGGCATTCCGGTCAAGACAATGGATGCCCTCCGAATTAAGCTGAGTGGATCAGCAGGCTTATTTCGAGGAATTTCTTCTTTATCCAAACGGTCATTAATGAAGACATCAATTGGATTGGTTGCTTTACCGGAAACCTCTGGCCGCTGTACTGGTTTGAAAGCCCAATGATCGGTGCCTTCCTCAATTTTGTCATTCATTTGACCGGGCCATTGGGCACCATCGGCAATCCACTTCTCCAAAATTTCAATTTCATCATCAAAAAGTCGCCCACCTTTGGGTGGCATACTGATTTCTGGATCATCGCTTTTGATTACCTCAATCATGTAACTTTTCTCAGGCTTGCCCGGAATCAAAGCAGACATTCCAGTGTCCCCGCCTTTGAGTAAATACGCCCTTCGATCCACCCTAAATCCCGACTTTTGTTTATCAGGACCATGACAATCAATGCAATAATCCTGAAGAAGAGGTAAAACTTCATCTTCGAAATGGTTGGAAGCATTTAGCGAACCCCACAAGAAGAGCGGAATAAAGGCAAGGTGTTTTGTAAGAGAGTACATAGGGTAGTCAGTTGAATATACTATTATACATCATAATCATCCTTTGTGTAATTCAAAGCATTTTATATTAAAATTTAATAATTTTAGTAATTGGCATCATAAAATTTCAAGGATCTTGAGGGGAGGAGAAAATGGCCTGCAGCCCAATTTAATTTTTAATTACCGGGACTCTTTGGTCCGCAGAAGTAATCCCACTAGGTAATTCCATAATGTTAAGATTTTTAAAATGAATCTCAGAACCTTCGGATTCCAAACATAGGTATCCTTTCTTGTATTGTGAATTCCGAATTCCATTTACGAATTTTCCATTCACCGAAAGTTTGACCACCCCATCCACACAGACGACATCATAAATATTCCATTGGCCTCGCCCCTTACATCGATTCTCCAGTGATTTACTACGGGTACCCCTTGGATTATCAGGGGTCGCCGTCATACCACCTGCTCCAAACAGTTCACCGTGAACATATGCAATGGGAGGAGGCGGGCTTCCTTTTCGTCGNTTCAATTTCACCCAATCCAATTCTAGCATTTGAATTTCTATCCCCTTCGGTAATCGATTTCCAAAAGGTATGGCATCACTCCAAGCAAAAATACCTGAGTTACCACCAGGTTCCATGTGGCGCCATTCCACATGTAAAAGAAAATTTTCATATTGCCGTTCAGACCGCATCACTCCAATGGGCTTTCCGGTACACTTTAAAATACCATCCTCAACCCACCAGGTATCTGGCGATGTGTTAACNTNCACCCAGCCACTCAAATCCTTCCCATTGAACAACTCAACCCATTGATTAAGATTTTCGCTTTTTAAATTGGACAACAAGAACAACTGGAGCAAAAAGAAAAAAAGGATAGCTTGAGGGGNATTATTTTTCATGATTTTCCTNAATCGCAATGATACGATCCGAGAATTTTCGCCCTTATTCTTCAGATTTGGCAAGATCAAATCCATCCTTGCCATCTTTGATCGCCCAGCCCTTTTGTAAAAGATCCTCTCTTATTTCATCGGCTGCGGTCCAATCCTTATTCAATTTTGCTTCCCATCGATTTTGCGCCAGCTTTTGGATCTCTTCGGGGACTACTTCAACTACTTCCTCTTTTACTTCGATGATCAGACCCAAGGCATCACAAGTAGCTTGAAATCCCTTCCTTAGCACTTCCAGTTCTTCTATCTTGCCATCAAATTCTCCCCGGTCCCAAGCCTCCCCCATTTCACGAACCAANCGAAAGCAGCGACCTAACGCTTCGGGAGTATTTANATCTGACAGGAGAGCTTCCTGAACCGGATAAAAGGGACCGAATTCAGTTTCCAGAGTGGGACCACCGCTTGGCTCGATCCCGAACTTCTTGGCAAAATCAGCAAGTTTAGATAAAGCTTTTCGACTGGCCTGCATCGAATCAAAAGTGAAATTAAGTGGTTGACGATAACTACCGGAAAGTAGGACATACCGAACTTCCTGTTCTTTATATCCCTTGCCGACTAAATCCTGTAAAGTGTAAAGATTCCCGAGCGACTTGCTCATTTTCTGGCCCTCTACCATCAAATGGGCAATGTGAAACCAATGACGGGCAAATGTCTTGCCGGTAACCGCCTCACTTTGGGCAATCTCGTTCTCATGGTGAGGAAAAATCAAATCGACTCCACCTGAATGCAGGTCGAAAGATTCTCCAAGATACTTCATGCTCATGGCGCTACATTCGATATGCCATCCTGGTCGGCCTTCTCCCCATGGAGATTCCCAAAAATTATCTCCGTCTTCTGGTCGTCGTGCTTTCCAAAGTGCAAAATCGGCAGCGGAGTCGCGGTCGTATTCGTCCGAAATCTCCCTGACATTATCCGATGTGGTAATTTCTCGGTCTGCCAATCGAGAAAGTCGTCCATATTTCGGAAAGGCATCCACTTTGAAATAAACGGATCCATCATTTGCTCGGTAAGCTTTCCCTCCCTCGATCAATTTATCAATTAAAGAAATTTGTTCGGGAATATGCCCGACTGCGGAGGGCTCAGCGTGAGGAGTAAGTAAATTGAGAAGTTCACAATCCTCTTGAAATCGAGCCGTCCATTTATCCGTAAAATCTTTAAGCTTCACCCCTTGTTCCTGGGATTGACGGATTGTCTTGTCATCCACATCCGTGAGATTCCTCACATGAAAAGTCTGCTGCCCGGAGGTTTCCAGGACCCTGCGAAAAACATCTTGCAGCACAAAAGTTCTAAAATTCCCAATATGTGCCGGTCCGTAAACGGTGGGTCCACAACCATAAAAACGTACCGAATTTTCATCCATAGGGAAAACCTCCCGGATTTCCCGGGTCATGGTATCATAAAGGTTCAGCACCATTCGACTACTCTTCGGAAATCGTGATTGGCTTGATATCCCATTTCGCATTCTGACCGAGAAAGCGGCAGGGATTATTATGGTAGATTTCCACCGCCGCCTGCAAACTATGNCCTCTTCTACGAAACTCAACGATTGATTCCTGCAAGGTGAATGGATCACTCGGACCCCAGTCCGCGGAAGAATTNACCAACAAACGCTCTCTNGGATATTTCTCCAATATATCAACCGCCCGACGCGGACTGCACTTCGTGACCGGGTAAAGCGTCATACCCGCCCAATAGCCGGCGTCCAGCACGGATTCAATCGTCTGTTCTTCGACATGGTCGATCCAAATTCTGTCAGGATTCACATCCATCCCAGCCAAAACTTCAAGGACGGTTTTGGTACCATGTGCCTTGTCCGATAGGTGGGGAGTATGAATCAAAACCAATTGGTCATACTTCATCGCCATCTCCACATGAGCCTGCAAAGAATCTATTTCATTTTGGGTTGATTTGTGCAAACCGGTCTCCCCCACTCCCAAACAAGTAGGTTTTTCTAAAAACTCGGGCATTTGACGAAGGACTTCTTGGGTAAGTTCAGGATTCTCCGCTTCCTTTGGATTTACCGCGACCCAGCAAAAGTGACGAATTCCAAATTCTGCGGCCCGGGTGGGTTCAAATTCCGAAATTTGGGCAAAATAATCGATGAAAGTTTCAGGATGACGACGGTCGAATCCGGCCCAAAAGGCAGGTTCACAAACCGCGACGACGCCGGACATAGCCATCCGCTCATAATCCTGAGCAGTTCGGGCAATGGCATGGTAGTGAGGTTGAATAATCTGCATAGCAAATGAAATTTTAAAAATTAATCNATTTTTGCGAAATGAACCAGTAACTGCTCGGCCCTATTTGCATCGGCGTGATCGGGTTTCGAGAGAATTCCCATAGCTTGAAGCAAGGAATCTTTTCTGGATTCGTCCCCTGCCTTTTGACCGTCTCTTTTTACGGCTTCATCATATCGGTCAAGCATAGCGGCTACTTCAAGTAAGTCGCGCCGAGCTTCCAAGTAATAAGTATCGAGCGTTTTTTGTGGGCTTAACATAGGTATACAAGCGAAGTTAAATCGTGAATTATTTTAAGAATCGGGAATCAATGAGGAGTGATGATGTTGGATCTTCTGAGTTGGATCAACTTTTACCATAAAAGAAAAACGGGCCGGGTGTCGAACCTGCATACCGTTTTCCATGTAGAAGAATTCGTAAAGACCAGTAGCCCCGTATCCTTCTTGGCCCCAATCTTCAAGTTCCAACGAATCTTCCNGCANAGAAACTCCCGCACCTTCACGGGAGGTAAANTTCTCAAAATAATTTTGGATGCCAGCCCTCGTATTGATTGGCTNAGCAGAAAAGGTTGCGAACANGGANGCACTTGGGTCATAGCAGTCCATAATTTGATCTACATTGCCTNCATTNANNGCATGGATCCATTTTTTGGGTATTTCGTAATTCATAAATTTCAAATTAATACAGTCAGATTGGTTTTATAATCCCGTTCCCTTCTCAAAGGCTTCTTGCCAAAGTTCAGGTTTAAATCCCTGCANATGAATNCCATCCCCGATCAAAAAAGGTCTCTTGATCAGATTGCCTCGAGATGCCAATAGAGAAATGATTTCTTCTTCACTCATGGTNGGAAGAATGGATTTAATTTCCGGATCTCGGTAGTCTTTACCGGAAGTATTGAAAAGTTTTTTGGTTTGACCTTCATGGGCAGCAAGCATCGCCTTTAACTCCTTCTTGGTAGGCGGTTTTTCTCGGATTGAAANGCTTTCAAAAGACAATCCTTTTTCGTCCAACCATTTCTTGGCTTTNCGACAGCTTTCACATTTTTCGTACTGATAAAGTTTCATTTTCGTTTGTTTGCAAAATCAAACTCTGTCAATATCACCAAAACTTGACCTTTTTCAACCCTGTTCGAACAATGAATACTCTTCAGCTTTCATCTTTCCCCGTAATCACAATATTGACATTCGCACTTATGACTTCCTGTTCNTCTCCCCAAAGCCAAGACTCACTTCAAGAATCCAACGCCTCCAGTTCCCAGGGGGGAAGTTCAATGAAGGTAATCCAAAAAACTCTGGATAACGGTCTCACCGTTTTACTGAGCCCTAATCCAGAAGAGCCCAGGTTTTATGCTGAAATCGTGACCCGGGCTGGTAGCAAGCACGATCCGGAAACCAATACCGGACTGGCACATTACTTGGAGCACTTGTTGTTCAAGGGAACCAAGAATTTTGGGACTACTGATTTTGAAAAAGAAAAACCCCTACTCGATAAAATAACCAATTTATACGAGCAGCGTTCCAAGGAATCAAACCAAAGCAAACGAGCCATCATTTACGATGAAATCAATCGTATTTCGCAAGAAGCGGCTGCGATTGCAGTCCCCAATGAGATGGATCGTATCTACAGCGATATGGGTGGCAAAGGAATTAATGCTCATACCTGGCATGAAGAAACCGTGTATAAAGTGGACCTCCCAGCCAACCGNATAGATCACTGGGCCAAAATTGAGGCAGAACGCTTTGCAAACCCAGTTTTCCGGCTTTTTCATACTGAGCTTGAAACCGTTTATGAAGAAAAAAATCGTTCGATTGATAACAAGGACAGNCTTCTTCACCGCGAAGTAAATAACTTACTCTTTAAAGTTCACCCATATGGCCAACAATCCACACTGGGTACCATTGAGCATCTCAAAAATCCATCCATCACGGCGATCGAGGATTTTTATGCCACCCATTATGTTCCCAATAACATGGCCATTTGCATTTCCGGGGACATCGACCCGGATAAAACTTTCGAAATTATTGAAGAANACTTCTCATCTTGGAAGAGGTCGGAATCCCTACGCCCCGAGCCTAAGTGGGATGAAAAAAGCCTGCAAGGGAGAGAATTTGTNCAAGTTAAATACNTGGGTGAGGAACAACTTCTTATGGCTTTCCAAACCGCACCGCGCTTTCATCAGGATTACCCGGCACTACGTTTAATTGATATGATTCTGGACAACTCCGTGGCTGGACTGATCAACCTCAACCTTGTGGAAAGACAAGCAGTCCGTGCTGCTGGTTGCTTTCCACAAAGTTATAATGATCACGGAGCCCATTACCTCTACGGAATCCCNAAAGACGGCCAAAGTATGGAAGAGGTGGAAAATCTCCTTTTGAACCAGGTGGAGTTGGTCAAAAAAGGAGAATTTGCAGACTGGATCCTTCCAGCCGTGCTTAATGATTTCAAAAAATCGCAGAAGGAGAATCTAGAAAGTAACCCAAAACGAGTCGAACTACTTCGGGATTCCTTTCTTTCTTTTGTGGATTGGGAAGTAATGGATCAAGAAATTCAAGATCTGGAGAATGTAACCAAGGAAGATGTCGTTCGGGTGGCAAATAAGTATTTTGGTGAAGATTATGTAGTGGGTTTCCGCGTGGACCAACAACATGACTTACCAAGTATCGAAAAGCCCAAAATTGATCCCTTGGAAATCGACCCGGATAAGCAATCGGTATTTATGAAGGAGGTCGAAGAAATCCCTTTCAATCCATTCGAGCCCGATTTCATTGAATTAGGGAAAGACTTTAAAACTAAGGAAATTGCAGAGGGAGTAACCCTCGTGCATGTATCAAACCCTCTAAATGACCTTTTCGGGATTGAAGTCAGAATGGGGATTGGAAGTGACCATGATCCGATGCTNCCTTATCTCAAACGAATGCTCGGTCGGTCTGGGGCCGGTGAAATTTCATCCGAGGATCTCAAAATTGAATGGTATAAATTAGCCACCGATTTTGGTTTCGCAGTTCGACAACATTATTCCTCATTTTCCCTCAATGGCCTGGACGAAAATTTCGAAGAATCCCTTGGTCTTGTCGAAAAACACCTTTTGTCCCCTACTCTCCTTTCAGATACATGGGAAAAAACCAAAGAGATCTTACTTTCAGAAAGAGATGATGAGCAAAAAGATCCGCGTGCCCTGAGCAATGCCCTCGCCCATTTCCACCGCTACGGCCAAAACTCTCGATTTCGCAAACGCCCATCCGATGCTGACCTTAATGCGTCCACCCCGCAGAACCTAGGCACACTTATTACCGATTTATTGGCAGTAAACCGTACCATCCTTTATTTTGGCCCTCGTAGCATAGAGGAAATTGAAAAAACCATTCTAGAAGGATTTATCGGCCAAGCACCAAGCAAGGAGGCTCCACCTATTTCCCCCAATCGATCTTTTCAGGCATCTAGCAACCAAGTTTACTTCCTGCAAAAAGAAATGGCACAAGCCCAAGTTAGGCTGGAGTTTGCAGTCGGTACCTATGACGAAGAAATGACTCCCCTAGCACAACTCTACAACGAATACTTTGGCGGGGGTATGGCTGGTCTGGTTTTTCAAGAATTGAGAGAGGCTCGTGCTCTCGCTTACTCAGCATGGGCCCACTTTTTTACTCCTTCCCGTCCTTCCGAAGAGAATATTCTGGTCGGTGCAATCGGATGCCAGGCTGACAAGACAATCGATGCGGTGAATGCCTTTATGGAATTACTTGATAATATGCCCATCAATCAAACCCGCTGGGAGTCAGCCCATTCTTCTATCTTAAGTACTTACCGGACAAATCCCAGCAAATCCCGGAGCATTCCAGGTTTCGTTTTTGATTACAATGCCTTAGGGCTCCAAGAGGATCCACGCGAGAATCGATATCAAAAAATTCAAAAGGTCCAGATTGATGATCTCAAGAATTTTTATGAGCAAAAAATTCAGCCCCAATCGATTCTCGTCTCAATCGTAGGGGATTCGGATAAGATCAACCTTCAAGAATTGGAGAAAATAGGCAAGGTCACAACGATTAAACCCGAAGAACTTTTCAGACGCTAGTCCCGAGGGGTTTGCTTGTGTGAACCCCTNGTACTTGTTGGGAACCCTTCNCNGGNANCANNAGGNTNCTCCTCGANNTCNGNTTCGANNGANGGNNCTTTTTCATCCAAAGCGAGTACTTTTCGGAAAAAACCAAAAACCTTTTCACATTCATTTGCCCGTTCCTCGGTATTTTTAAGCCGCAGAATGATCCTTTGTGAGTTTCCCGTCTGTAATTCAGTCAAGGTACAGGAACAGGTTACCCTACCGTTGTTGGTAGGAATTTCAAGCACATCGATTCTGCCCATTGGAATGAATGCCTGACCATGTTCCGAGACCTCCATTCGAAGGGCAACCCGTCTCTCATCAAAATTAAAAATTCGGGTGTAACGAACGGAAGTGCTTTCAACACTTTGAAGCATTGATTCCATTCCGAGACGAAGAATTTGGAGTATTTCGATCGATCGATCCATTTGAATCGTGTAATTACGAAGGATATTAGCTAAGGAAGCAATCGTATTTCCTGAATTTTTTATGGATAATCCCGAATACAATCAAGCAGTCAAAGAATTAGAGCAAAATGAAATCGATCAGGAACTTTTCGACTCCTGTCTCAAAAATGCGGAGGGTGATGATTTAAGGGCCAAAGCCATCTATTTGCATCGTCGCTCTGCAGAATTAAAAACTTCGAAGGAAAGCCTAGATGAGCGAGAGAAATGGCCGATGCTATTGCCATTGCTCGTTCTTTACACCTTAGGTACCGTTGGGGTTTTACTCCTGGTCTTTGGTTTTTTAGGTTTCCGATTGAATTGGTGGTGATTTCTGGCCTAATACTTTCATAGCCCCTTAAGATTTTACCATCCGTAAAAGAACCACAAAAATTTTAAAAGAGGAAGAAGAGCAAGAGAGTATATCGGTNGAAAGGTGAGGGGATACATTCTCTGGTTTCATTCATTTCAACTCTGCCATCCCATGGAATGAATATCGGGATTAAGGATCTTCCTATACCCCTCCAATCATGGGCTTAATCTAGAGCCACCAACAGTTCCTAAATTTGCCTTCTAGTAAACACAAAATGATAGGTAATCCGCATTACATTTTACATCTTTTTTTATTAATTAGTTTTAGGAATATTCTATGATTTAATATTTATTACTATTACTCNTAAGAAATTCGGTCCCTAACTATTGTATGACGNTATTTTACCTTACATTTTTCAGTAAAACTAAGCTCTATAAGGTGTAAGGTTTTTTNACTTGCATATTTCTTGATCTAAATAAAAATTTCCCTATGCATCTGTTTTCTAAAGGGCTTTCTGATTTGATTCGTTCGAACCCAATGACGGTTTCAGAAATTGCCCGAAATGCCGGGATCAGTCGACCCTCCCTGTATGATTTACTAAATGGGAAATCGCTTCCTCGTAAGTCCACTCTTGAACGCTTAATCGGGGTCCTCCAACCTTCTGCCAGACAAGTTGAATTTCTGCATTCTTCCCATCAAATTGAACNCCTTCGGAGCACCCGAAGTCATCGGATGATTCATTTGAGGGATAAGCAACATTTCGTTCGTAGTCTTTCCGACCAATTACTTGCCAAAGGGCATGAAATCGCCCGTTCCCCTAAAAATCATGAAATTGATCTTGTCCTTCGAATTGATAACAAAAAAAGAATTCCAATCATAGCCGATCTTCAATTATTGGATTCCACCCAAACCTTGGGAAATATCCTCTCTGCCATGCATGAATTATCTACGACTCAAGGAGTTATTTGCGTTTCTTCTTTAAAGGGATTGAGTCGTTCGATTCCCTCTCTTTTTTCGAAATATGGGGTCAAAATTATCACACCAAAAGCGTTACTGAGAGAATTGAAGTAGCATTTCAAGGGGCATCAGAAGATGCATTATGTTAATAACACGAAAGTTAAGGTATTATATATATTATTAATATTCAATATGATACGAAATCATACTACTCCCCTACCCTATCCATTCCTAGACAAGATCTATTAAAAACCATTGGCGTTTTTGTTATGGATAGGAATCATACTGCATCAGTTCCAAGCTCATAATATTGAAAGTCCTCAGCAAGTATATTCGCCTTACTGCGAAACAAATCACGCAGATGATCATCCATGGTAAAATAAAGAATTTGCCACCCACTGCTTTGGACTAGCTCGACAAGGTGATCCACCATGTTTGCTCTTCTATCCCAGTCACTGTTTTGAAAGGCATCATCCAACAAAAGAAATCCAGGTTCACCATCNAGATAATGACGAGAAAAAAGTAAACGCAGTGCAATCATGACTTGCTCCTTTGCCCCAGTAGAAAGAAATGCCTGNGATAAACTTTCAGTTCCACTTTGAGCTAGTTTCAGATTTCCTTCATCCCAAGNGAAACCGGAAAAACGATTCCCACTTATTTGCTGAATATCTGAAGTAAACTCGGGATTTTTCAGATTTTCGGCAATTAATTCATCTTCCTCCTCTTGGAGCTCACGAACCGTCGAAACTACACAAATCTTAGCAATGATCTCCGCAGTAATTTCTTTATATTCTTTCTCTGTCTCTACGATTTTTTCTTCCAAGGAACCAATCAATTCCTCCCAGTCTCCAGACAAAACTTCTGTGACAGCGGCAACTTCAGTCTTCAACTGCCCCAGCTCTATTTGCGATTGATGCTGTCTTTCAACTTGAGCTCTCAACCTCATCTCTAATTCGCTAGCTAGCTTTGGATCCCAAACTATTTCGGGGCCTTCTTGGAGGTAATCCCCCTCTGGAACTTGTAATCGATCCAGTTCCCTTTCCTTGGATTGCTGACTTTCTAGCAGGTCCGCCAACTGGGTTTTATGTAGGGAAATTTGTGCCTTCCATTTTGGGATGAAGGAATCGCTATCCCCGGATGCTCCTAATCTGGTTTCAAGCCTTGCCTGCAGATCAATTTCTTGCTCTCTCAAATGATGAACTTGCTGCACTGCTTCTTCTTTTTGCCCTTGAAGGCGGTTCAAAGCAGCTACTTTTTTCTGGAATGCCTCTTCGCTCACCAGTTCTTCCCCAAATTTCAATTTAAATTCGTTTTTGATTCGGGTAAGGTCGGGATTCTCGCTTCTAGGTTCCACTTCCTGCTCAGTCTTGACCAAAAGCCAAAGGACAAGGAAAAGTAGCCCAACTAAACCACTAGCGGTTCCCGCCCAAATACTCGAGAAAAGAGACAAGGCTACAGTGCTGATCAAGGAAGCGAGAAAACAAATGAGAAAAACTGGATTAGGACGAGAGACTGGCTCAATCGGTGCATTTTGCATTACTTCTAATTCACGGTAACGAACAAGTGCATGTTCAGACCAATCCTTGTGGTTAAGTTCAACTTCTAAATACTGGACTCGAAGATTCTTCTCTTCTANGTCGGTTTTTACCTTTTCTATCAAATCGAGCTTAGAATCCAATTCTTCTAAATCCTNAGGATGTTCCTCCATTTGATTTTTTAGTTCTTTTATTTGTTGGGAGATTTCAAAGGCTTGATGATTTTTGGCAAGTTTAAGCTTTTTAATTTTTTCTTCGATATCGATAATCTCTTGTTGCAGTCCATCCACTTCCCCCTCCCTCTCTTCCGCAAATCTTCGCCGTAATTCCCTGAGTTTTTCCATCTTCTGGGCAAGTAAATTACGATCTTTTATTTCGCCAGCATTATTAGCATGGATCACTCCATTACCTAGGTTCGCCTTGTGTAAATTTCTCTTTATGTGCTTATCGTTTATAATTCCTTCGAGTACTCCACTGGAGGAAAGGCATTGACGAATCAGATTTTCTGGTGAACTTAACAAGGTATCCCCTGCCCTGACTAGGAGAAGCTTGCTTAAAACAGCTGGCAGCTTCAATTCCGTCTCCAAGCAGTCCTGAAGCGTTAATTTGGAACCGGGACCAAAGGTTCGTGAAGCCTTACCATCCAGAGAAGGGAATTCCCCAATGGTTATAGAACCGCTTGGAGCAGGAACCCAATTTCGAGCCACCCCAGTCAAGGGCGACTTCCTTCCTGACCCGAACAACCAACTTGAAAAGGCTTCGAGCAAATAAGTCTTACCGGTTTCATTTTTGCCATAAATGAGATTCAAACCTTTGGGATTCATTTCCAAATTTTTACGAAGCGGCCCTTGGGCATGAACTCGTACGCTTTCAATCCTCATCTTCTAACCTCCAATTTGATAAATTGTTTTTAGTGCCNCCATTTTAACCTGCTCCTTTGAGGGCTCGCCTTGGTCAAATCTCCAACGAGATTTATCCTCAATTTCTAATGGCAAAGAATCTTCAATCTTTGCATCTAGTAAATCAATTTTTTCGATCACTTTTCGAGCAACCAGATTTCTTTGCGGGTCAGTGGCATTCAACAATCCATCAAAATTTGGGTTCGGGGAATGGCTTGAATTACTAGATTCATAAAGCTTGATGCCTAAGGATTTAACCGAAAGCGTAAATGATTCGATCAGTTCATCCTTCTGTCGGGAAAAGCCCACCACCTGAAATCGAACATAGATTCGCTCTTTTTCATTTTCCCAATCGGCAAGCATCAATCTTTGCTCCAATTGCTCTCTGAGCTGTTTCATTTCCTGATCCGATGGAAATATAAAGAATGTCTCATCCAAGAAAATCGAGTTTGATTGAACTCTTCTCTCCCTAATTTCTATGCAATTAGTGTCCAAGACCAAAAAGCGACGATGTCCAGTTTCCGAAACATCTAATCCTTGAGGGGAACCTGGATAAATTACTTTTCCACCGAGAGGTTTTTTTAAATCAGTCGGACTATGAATATGGCCAAGAAAAACTTTTTTCAGGTTGGATTCCAAGATATCACTTTTCTTAAGAGGCATGTAAATCCCCTTTTCTCTTGGATTTGGCTCCCTCAAACCATCAATAAAATCACCATGACCAACTAATACCCAGGCTTGTCCCTCTGGAAAATTAATTGCTGGATTGATCACATCTCCCATACTCAAGCTCTTCTGATATGGGACAAATAAAACCTGTAGTCCTTCAAAATCAACGGCTTTGGGAGTGTGGTATTTATGGAGCGAGTCGAGATGCAAGTCTGCTAAGCTTTGTTCTGAATCATGATTTCCAGGAATCAAGTGAATTTGAATATCAGGATAAGAGCGACAGGGGTCTAAAAAAGAGGAATAGGCAGAGACATCGCCATCCTTATCGAAAAGATCTCCAGCAATAATAAGATGTTGAATACCTTCGGTGTCCAATTGTGCCAAAATATTTTGTAATGCAAGAGCACGATCCAAATATTTTGAATTAAGATGTAAGTCGGCAGTAACTGCTATTTTCACTTTAGATTCAAAACAAGCATTTGGAAATTGAGCTTAGTGTTCTCATGAATTAAACGAATCTGGTCAATTCTCCTTTTTCTCCATCTGCAAACAGATACCCTACTTTGAAAATTCACTTGTACCTTAAGGGGCTAGATCTCCTTTCTTCCAACAATTCATAATTGCTTGGGTAAATAATCATNCGTATCGCTTGACTTAAGGCTGTTGTTAAAGAAATGTGACCAGAGGCATGACTCAAAACCCCAGTNTGTATTTCTATCCCTTAAACCTCAAGATNTTGTCGCATTCNTTTAGAATTTATTATTCTTAAAAGGTNGGTTTCATTGACAAAGCCATGGGNAATTTTTGTGCTGTTGCATGTNGNACTTCGAGTCCAGAAGACTTCAAACCCAAGGGCATCAGAAAGAACTTTTAGATCCTTGCCTAATTATTTTAATTTATGTTAACCGAAACTCGCTTCATCCATATACATAGCTTCCCGCTATTCCAGAATGGCGATGTTTTTCAATTCCGATTAAAATATAGACGATCTTTATTTCCATTTAGGCTCGAAGTATTAAACAACCTATTAAAATAATTCCCTCAGCCTTCCAATGAGCTTTAATTTAACCACTTCAACTCAGACCGAAAGTTTATTGGACGCGTTTCTGGAAGATACCTCTTCCTTGGATCCATTTGAAAAAAANTGGGTGGTAACCAGCGGAAAAGGGATGAGAGTATGGATGAAACAAGCGATTGCTGAACGGACCGGAATTTCCGCAAACCTTTGCTTTTTATCTCCTGAGCAAGGAGTCTGGTCATTTGCGAATTTACCAAGCTTCGAAAATCTGATTTCAGACCGCAATCCATTTTCTAAAGAAAGACTCGCATGGAAAATCAGACGGGTGCTTCCCCGAATTCACCAAGAAAACCCAGAGGTATTTCAAGTGCTTACTCCCTTTATCGCCGACGAGGATCCTCTTAAAAAAATTCAACTTTGCTGGGAAATTGCCACGGTTTTTGATGAATATCTTCATTATCGCCCGGAACTTTTGGAAAAATGGGAGAAGGGACAAGGCGAAACAAATTGTCAGGACGAAATTTGGCAAGCACTCCTGTGGAGAGGAATAAGCAGTATGATGCCATGCCCCTCTCTTTATAATTTGATTCAGCAAGCAAATTTCGCACAGAAAGCTCCACCAAAATTATTCCTTTTTTATCTATCTCCTCTATCCCCTATTCATTTTCAAGCCTTTGCTGCATATGCATCCCAAAAGACTTTGCATGCATACTTACTCCAACCAACCGATCAATATTGGCAACAAGTCCTTTCAAAAAAGGAACTGCTTACCAAACGAAGTGAAACTACATCCGAAGAGGATATGTACTTAGAGCTCGGCCCTCCTTTACTGGGTACACTTGGAAAGAGTTGGCAAAAGATGATTTTTCAATTCGAAAACATCGATGCCTATGATCCTGTCTTCTCATCAAAAAGGAATGAAAAACAAGACTTAGATGCTCTGGGCACTCTGCAAAAAGTGCTATTGGAGATGCCTGAGCAAAGCGATCTCGAAAAGGTAAAGTACCAGTACGGAGACTCAAGCATACAGATGCATTCCTGCCATGGTCCACTTCGTGAAATTCAAATTCTATATGATTTTCTACTGGACCAGTTCAACCAAGATCCGGATTTAAGACCGAATGAAGTTTTGGTTCTCTGTCCCAACCTTCATAAATACTCGGCTCTGATTGATGCGGTTTTCGACAATCCTGAAGGGAAGGAAAAGAGAATTCCATTTGGCTTGTGCGACCGTCAATGGCGAAGCGAAAGTCGGGTCATTGATACTTTTTATCATCTCCTGGAATTTGCCGAGAGTCGAGCAACTGCAAGGGATTTTTTTACTCTTATTAGTAGACCTGCCATTCGTGATAAATTTGAATTGGAAGCCGAGGACTTAGAAATCATCAGTTGGTGGATAGAGAAAAATCAAATCGCATGGGGGTTTGATCTGCAGCACAAAAAATCCCTTTCATTACCTGCATTTGAAGAAAATACATGGCAACATGGAATTGACCGATTGCTGCTCGGATTTTTTGCCGGAGAAGCAAAATTGCAAGGTTTTGATCATTTATCTCCCTGCGATGAGATTGAGGGCGAAAAAGTGGAAATTCTATCCAAATTTATCGATGTGGTTGATTCTCTAAATCTNTTACACCAGAAATGCTCANCAAAAAAGTTGCCCAATGNATGGCAAAAAGTCCTAGAGGATTATTGCATCAAGCCATTTTTTAAGGAAGAGGAACAAACACACCAAGATCTTGTGGAAATTAGAAAGTCATTGGCCTTTCTAACCAATGAGACCAAGGATAACCATGATCTTGAACCACTTGCTGTAATTCGTCTGCATTTGGAAAGAACCCTAAATGAAAAATCCTTATTTTCTCGGCATCTCACTCATGGTGTTACCTTCGCCAGCCTTAGATCAGCCCGTGGAATTCCTGCCAAAGTAATTTGCCTGCTTGGTATGAATGGCGGTGAATTCCCTGTTTCCCCCACCGTACCAAGTTTTGATCTTTGTAAAACAAATCCAAAATATACCGACAGGAACCAGACGGAAGAAGACCGTTTGCTGGTTATGGAGGTGATTCTTTGTGCTCGCAAATGCTTCTATCTAAGCTTCCAAGGGCAATCCAATAAGAATAATGACACCATCCCTCCCTCCATAGTAGTTGAGGAAATCATCGAACAACTTGATGATTTGCTTGATTTCTCCACGGAAAAAGTAATTCAAAATGCAAAGTCTGCCTTTGCAGTCAAACATCCCCTTCAAGCTTTCAGTAAACACCTCTTCAAAGTTTCTGACAAACATGAGAGTCGTGGTCTATTTTTCTCTCCTGATGGTTGTCGGAGTTTTTCAAATACCTCGTGTAAAGGTGCGGTTGCTCTATCCGGAGAACCAAAGCCAATTGAAGAATTTTGCTCCGGGCCGATCTCAAATGAGAATCCAGAGCATCCCAAAATTCGTATTGTTGATCTCGCCCGCTTCTGGAGAGATCCGAGTTCTTACTTTCTTGATAGAAGCCTGCAAGTTTCNACCAAAGAAGTCAGTGTCCTGCTACCGGAAAGTGAACGTTTGGGCAGTTGTCCATGGCAAGATAGTTCCAGCAAAAGACTATTAATTGAGCAATTTCTAGATGGTCAAGATATAGCTGATTCTCACCAAGAATTACAAAAACAAAACCTTCTGCCACCTGGTCAGATAGGTAAAGCACTACATTCTTCCATGATTNGAGAATTAGCGATGATGTTTGACAGGACGCATCCTAATCTTGCCGAAAGAATACCGAAAACCACAGTACATGGTTTGCTAAATGGAATTGAAATAACTGGAGAAACTGGTCCATTTTTTGGGAGTACATTCTTTTTATTTCATAGTGCAAAACTGAAAGGTAAAAATTGCTTGGAAGGCTTGATCCTCCATCTTTTCCATAATTTATTTGGCCCTTTCCCTGGAAACTCCAAGACCGTGGTTGGTGCGATTGACAAGAGCTTTCGCTTTGCTCCCGTTTCTCCAAACCGAGCCGAACAAATTTTATCTCAATTATATGAGCTCTACTTAGAAGGGGTTGCCCGACCCCTGCCCTTTTTCCCCAATGCCTCCCTTGCATGGCTTGAACAAAAAATCAAACATGAGAAAGGAAAGAAAAGGAAAAACTCACTTGAACCCCTTGATTGTGCAAAAAAAAGCTGGTTCAACGAAATGGGTGGAGAGGGTACCGAATTTTCAACTGAATTAATTTACCAGAAGAATCCTTGGGGCCTTCCTAAGACTTTGGAATTAAATGAATTGGTCATGGGTTTTATAGATGAATTAGGAGAGTTCATACTATGATATCGCCCCTCATATTCGATCCTGAGCAAACTCCTCTTGAATTTGGAGAAACTTTAATTGAAGCAAATGCGGGAACAGGGAAAACCTACACCCTGTGTAAAATCGTAGAAAGACTGGTCTTGGACCACGGAATTCCTATCGAAAGGATTCTAGCAGTCACCTTCACTAATTCAGCTGCTCAGGAACTAAAGGAGCGCATTCGAAAAAATCTTCTCGATGCCAAAGGTAAATTGCAACCAGAGCAAATCAGAGAAAGAACCCTTCTAAGTCGTGCATTAGGGAATTTCGACGACGCCCGGCTTTATACTCTTCACGCTTTTTGCAAGCGCCTACTTTCTGAATTCTCCTTTGAATGCGGAGTCAGACCAGACTCGGAATTGATCACTGATCAAAGCCAAATACTTAAACAGGTCGTTCAGGATTTCCGGCGATCTTTTTTTTCAGATACTGCTCCATTTATCGCTGCCTTNTCCATGACTGGAAAACTGACAGAAGATGAACTTGAAAAATATTTTGAAGATAAGGATTTGATCAGGGACCCAAAGAAGGAAGGTAGAAAAACTAGCCTTGTAACCGAAGGAAAGGAAAACCTCGCTTTATTTATTTCTCTTATAAAAAAATGGGACCAAGAAAAAAAGGGTATTCAAGAATTCCTTCATCATGGGGCGAAAAATGGATCCAAGCCTAGAAATGCATTGGATCAACTCGATCGCCTCTTTCGGCAAGAACTTGAACCCTTAAGCTTTCAAGAAGACCAGCAAGCAGAATCCAGCCAAGTGAATGAAGTTCAGGTTANAATNCCAAATTTCCAACTTATCAAATTGATCAGGCAGGTATTGAAAGAAGAAATCAAAATAAAAGAGAGTTCTACGATTGCTCGCCCTGAGTTTTTCGATTCAGCACTCCACTTTTGTAACCGCTGTGAAAATCTGGAAAGAGAAATCCTGTTGCTATTCGAAGAATTCGCGGCNATCGAACTTACCAGGCTTAAATCCTCCTTAAACTTAAGAACTTTCGATGACTTACAGCAATTGGTTGCAGATGGCTTAGACAGCGACCAAGGCAGTGCCTTAGCTGAAAAGGTATTCTTGCAATACGATGCCGCACTTGTGGACGAATTTCAAGATACCGATCCTTTACAATTTGATATCTTACGAAAGCTTTTTTCTCCCAANAGTCAGAAACTTTCCAAAAGAATTTTTTATATCGGAGATCCCAAACAATCGATTTACAAATTCAGGGGAGCGGATCTCAATAATTACTTGGATATCAAAGCAAGTTTAAACTCCAGCAGTATTCGCTCTTTAACCACCAACTACCGCACCCATCCCGCACTGGTCGAAGCTACGAATTCATTTCTGACCTTGAGCACAAATCAAGAAGATGGAATGAGTGATAGTAACCACTTATTTTACGATAAACGGATCTTTTTTATACAATCCAAAGGAAATCAATTAAACGCAAAGGATAAGAAGTTTGAGTGCCCATCTGGAGATCTATCTGCTGCCCCTTTCAACCTGCGCTATCTTCCGCAAATTCATCAGAACGAGAACCTAGAAGTGGTGGAAGAAAGAGTTCTAAAGGATATGGCAGGAGAGATTCTATCCCTGCTCGACCATGAAAAAAAGAATAGCATCGGAACCGAGAGAATCAATGGGTCAGATATCGCTGTGCTCTGCCGGAACAACAAGGAGGCAGATCTTATTCAAAGCAAGTTTTCCCAACACCAAATCCCAAGTGTTTTGCTTGCTACCCGTTCCATTTTTAAAACTCTTGAGGCCAAACACTTCAAGTACTTAATGGAAGCTTTACTTAATCCTTTTGATCTAAAAAATATCAAAAGGGTTCTTGTCCTTCCACTTTTTGGATTAGAGGCAAACGACATCCATGAGCTCATTAAGGAGAGTAAGTTGTGGGATGCCTGGGCAAATAAGTTCTTTGAATGGTCGGAATTGTGGAAAAAGAAAGGTTTCAGCTTTGCCTTACAGAATATTTTAAAGGAAGAAATCAGNCTGAAGAAGAGGGNGANNGGAAAGCGGTTACTGAAAAAATCCTTAGNGAAATAGGCGGGGAGAGAAGATTGACCAATTATTTGCATCTGGGNGAAATTTTATATCAAACGGAGCAAGATATTTCTTCATTCCCAAGGAATTTATACCTNTGGTTCNTTCAGCAAATGGAATCGAGCTTGAACCAAGAAGAATCTNATGCCCGTCTTGAATCNGATGAGGAATCNGTAAAAATCTTGACCATTCATAAATCCAAAGGGCTCGAGTTCCCCATCACTTTTCTTCCCTTNTCTTGGAAAACTCNTGCCCAAGATAAAGAAATNGNAAACCAACAGGAGAACATGCGNCTCCTNTANGTTTCTCTAACNAGAGCTTCCTCGCGANTATATCTTTACCTCCGTGANCCTAATAACCAATTTAGTAAAAATCCAATAAGCAGGTGCCTATCTCTNGACCCCANTCCCCNTCTGGAAATCCTGAAATCAAATTCTGACTTTTTCGATCTTCGTNAAGTTTTGGATCAATCANTTNNGAANTCNTATNNTAAACCTGCCAATCNTTNTCCACTTAAACCAGTAGATTTCAANGGANCAATTCCATCTGGCAGAATCAGCAGTTCCTTTTCAAATAAAGTCAAAGGNATTGAAAAGGAAAAGGATTTNGATGAAAANCTTCCCCAAAGAAANGTNGTTCCTTTCAATGACCGAANCGGTCCNCACTCNTTTCCTGCNGGAACCAAGGCGGGAAATTTCTTTCATGAAGTTTTTGAGAATATCGATTTTNCCCAANANGGATTTAAAGAAGTGATCCGACCNCTACTNCCTGTCCACGGTTTGCATCAAGCAAATATNGAGNTTGCNGAAGAGATTGTATATTCAACGCTACAGGCAACTCTCGACAAACACCGAGGGGAAAGCTTCCAACTTAGTGAAGTCTCCCAGAATGATAGGATAGAAGAGCTAGAGTTTCATTTACTTTCTTCGGATTTTGATTTGGAAGAACTTGGGCATATCCTTGATCAAGTAAAGCCTGGTAATCCATTTGCTACCTATCTAAAAGGGAAAAAAGGCTTATCGAGCGTGGTTGATGAGCTTAGATTCTTTAAGGGTTTCATTGACCTTACTTTCAAGCACCAAGACCAATATTTTATTTTGGACTGGAAATCCAACCTGCTCGAAGGTGATCAAGATGCCTTCGCTTCCCACAACCTGTTTGAAGAAATGAAAGAGGCAGACTACCTCCTGCAATATCATCTCTACACTTTGGCCATCCATCGCTTTCTCTCACAATCAAGTTCTTTGGATTATGACTACGATCGATGCTTCGGTGGAGTTTATTACCTCTTTATCCGAGGTATGTGTAAGGGTTCAAAACCAGATGACGGCATCTTTTTCGATCGCCCTTCAAAAGCAATCATCCAAGCAATGGATCGCTTCCTAACCATCTAAAGATGAAAGAAACAACTGGCATCAAACCTAAACTGGCATCCCAGATTTTAGAATTTTTCAAGAGACATAAACCCCAAGCCGAACTTGATGATGCTCTTCCGATTCTAGAGTCATTACATAATAAACTAATAGAGGGTCACTCTTCCCTAAATCTTACTGATTTTGGTAATGAAATCGAAATTCTAAAAGAAAATGATCTGGTTGGAGGCCCAGAAGAAATAAGGCCTTTAGTATTAACCTCTAGTGGTGATCTTTATTTCAAAAGATATTTTGACTATGAAATTAGCATAGCCAAAAAACTACGAGAGTGGTCAAACATTTCCGACCAAGGTCCGATAATGGACTGCTCGCATTTGGATAACTTATTTTCCAATGACCCCGATCAATTGAAGGCCGCAAAATTATCAATCAAAAATCAATTTTCAGTGATTACGGGAGGACCCGGAACGGGTAAAACTTTTCTGGTCGTATCCATCTTACATGCTCTANTACAAAATAATTCGGAAATAAAAATTTTGTTGGCCGCACCCACAGGAAAAGCGGCACAAAGAATGACGGAATCCATCTTGCTTAACTTAGAAAGGTTTGATCTTAGCGAAGATGAAAAGCAAAAATTTCCACAGGAGGCTTCCACCATCCACCGTCTGCTTCAACCACTTCCACCATCCATTCACTTTCGAAAGGATCAAAGGAATCCCCTGGATGCCGATTTCTTAATCATCGATGAAGCTTCGATGATTGATCTCCCTTTGATGGCAAAATTATTCCGNTCGATTCCAAATGNATGTGGCCTCATTCTAGTNGGCGATGTGGATCAACTTGCTCCCGTTGAAGCCGGTGCCCCTTTTGCTTCCATAGTCCGTCATTTCTTGCAACCCGATTATCCTCAGCTCGTCGCGAAACTATCAACCAATCGAAGATTTAGCGGTACCAGTTCTATCCATCGACTATGCAAAGCTATCTCCTCTGGCGATACAGCTGAAACAGAACTTCTTATTGGCGAAGAGAGACACGAAGACTTTGAGTTTCTAGAAACTTGGGATGATTCCAAGATCAATCAGGCTATTATCGAGGGATATGCATCACTTATCAAAGCAAAGACACCCGCGGAAGCTCATCAAGCATTTTTGAACTTTCAAATTCTTTGCCCCACTCATCAGGGAAATCGTGGGGTCATTGCCATGAATGAGAGATGTCAAAAGATTCTAGTTAATGATCCGGATCTTTATTTCTCTGGTTTACCGATCATTATCAAACAAAATGACTATGGTTCCGAACTCTTCAATGGTGACATTGGAATTTTTCTACCAACCCGAGAAAATTCAGATAAATTATCCGTATGGTTCGCAGACAACAAGGGTGGTTACAGAAAATTTTCACCCGCTCGTCTTCCTCCTTTTGACTTAGCGTTTGCGATGACTATTCATCGAAGTCAGGGCTCAGAATACCAAGATGTCATGATTACCTTACCTCTCATTACTTCTGAAATCTTATCTAGGCATTTACTTTATGTGGCATGCAGCAGAGCTAAGAGAATGGTCCGGATTCATGGCTCCAAAGAAATCTTTCTAGAAACGGTTCGAAAGTCTGCAAAATATTCACTAGGGCTTGAAAACCGCTTAAAGGAAATAAATTAGACAAATTAAAATTTAATCTTTTTTGAACTCGGCTTGGATAAGCCTGTAAATTTTATGTAGTTCTGAAAGCCCTAGAATTTTTCGTGATATTCAGATTCCAAATTGCTAGGAAAAAGAAAGTAAATTGGCTTTTGACTGGTCATATTAGCATGAATTTTTTCCAAAGCCTCATTTTTAGAATCTAAAATACTGACCTCTAGAGGGGAACGATCACCCGCATTTTCATCCTGAGAAACCACCACATATTGACCTTCCTTCCAACTTACCTCTCCACTTTCTGATAAAATTGATTTGGTTGAAGATGGCTGAACGCTTCCACTTTCTGTATTTTGTTCCAATTGGCCTTCTATTGTTTTCTTAAAAGAAGCGATGTCCTCGTGAAGTGATGTTTTAAGCTCATCAAATGAATTTGTAAGAACTTCCACTTTTTCATCTTCACTCTTCAAGGCAGCAGGAATTTCATCGAGTTCATCCACCCTTTTAAACAAACTATCCAGTTCTTCCCTGGATTCATTTTTGAGTCTTTTTAACTCATCCGAAAGAGAAGTCACTTTTTCCTTTAATTCGATGAAATCATTATCGGATTTTTCAACCGAGGCATCCATTTCTGTACTGATCAAGTCGGTATTAGTAGTGGATAGAGGTGGAGTTTCATTTTCTTCTTTATCATCTCCCCCATCATCATCGAATTTTTCGGTGGCAGCTTTTTCCGACATTGGCGGTGGAGTCATGAAATTGTTTTCCTCCATGAGCGGGCTCTCAGATATGGAATCAGTTGGAGCAGAAACATCGATAGATTCAACCTCTTTATTCTCTTCAGAGACATCATCAACCGGCTCTTCTACNCTGGAAACCGTAGGTTCGAGATCAACGGTTGGAGATAATTTTGGTTCACTTTGTAGGGTGTTCTCTTCCGACCCTAAAAGAAGATCATCCATCGCCGGTGGAACGGGGAGAGCATTTCCTTCTTCTGCTCCGTCTTCAGGAGCATCCGTGCTTCCTTCATGGGCACTTGGTGGAGGAGGCAATGTTTCAGACAACTCATCTGAACCAGGCACAGGAGGTAAGGGAGGAATAGCTCCCATTCCGGCATCAGACTCACCCATGTCGGGTGGAGGGGGAAGTATCTTCTCGTTTTCTTCTTCGCTGATCAAAGAGTCTGGTTGTTCCTCCGGTGTGTCTGGCAGAGGTGGCAGTTCTAAAGATGGCTCATTGGAAACAGGGCCGGGGGGTAAGGAAGGAAGCTCCACATCACCACCTGGCTCACTAATTTCAGGTAGGGGTGACAGGGATACATCATCCTCTCCTTCATCGATTGAGGACTCTGGTAGTTCCTCTGATATCCCCGGAAGGGGTGGTAATTCTACCGAGGCTTCTCCTAGTGGAGCGGGGGGTAAATCCGTATCGGGCATAGGGGGTAAACCTAGGGAAGGAGCTGAATCAGGAGAATCCATTTCTGATTCCGTTGGAGATTCGCCCATTACAGGGGGTGGGGGTAAAATACTATCCCCTTCGCTTTCAGCTTCCGTATCTTCTGAGGTCTCCTCAGTCATTCCGGGGATGGGGGGTAACTCAGAATCTGCTTCTTCGGCTTGGGGAGGTGGGGGTAAAGTGGGAGCATCTGAAAAGTCAATGGGGGATGGCTTTTCAGGCACTTCTGGAATGGGAGCAGGAATTGACTCAGAAGGAATGGGTAAATTCGTTGTATCAGTGCCGGCCATGGGAGGTTGAGTAAGGCCAGGAGGAGGGCTGGCATCTTCGGGTGAAGTTCTTGGTTTAAGCGAAACCGGTTTGTTCAATGGTTTCTTACCAAGTTTTAGGCTTGGTTTGGTGAGACCTTTGCCTCCAGATTTTTGCTTAAGTTTAAGCTTAAGTTTTTTAGGTTTCTGGCCACCAGAAGGAATTGAGGAATCGTTGTCAGTACTCATGGGATAATAATTTTAAAGAAAATATAAAAAATATAAAAGTTATTCATCCCATCGTTCCGTCAACAAAAAAACAATTCTAAGCCTCTAAGTTTTTGATCGAAATCAATACTACGACAGGAGTACAGAACNTGATTATCCTGCCAAAATATTATGAGCTTAGAACCATTGAAAACAGCTTACCCTGTCATCTTTTCTGATAAGGATCTTGTTCTTTACGATTGCTGGACTTGTACAACGCAGAGCATTGATCTTAAAAGATTCTAGTTCTTGAAATCTTTGCGGAGCTGAATCGATCAGACTTAAAAAGTTTCCCTTAATTTCGAATGCTATAATTATTTCACCGGCAATGACGGGAGAGGAAATATCATGATTTGCNGGCTCTTTCCGAACAAGACGCCCTGTGCTCAGATCAAAACAAGCTCTCATTCCAGCTCCGATGAGGTAGGCATTGGAACCTTTGATTATCGGACTTGAATCGGACCTACGAGTGAGCTTGGGAAACCTCCAAGCTTCCGTGATCTGCTTCCGGGATAAGTCATAAGCAACTAGGCCTGCTTCTTTATCCTTGGAATGAACCAGTAGATAGCCTTGGCCATAGACTGGAGTGGAACTACCCCCTCCGGTTCCACTCCAGATAATTTCTCCATCTTTGGAGTCGACCAAGAAAAGCTTCTTCGAACTGTTGCAGGCAATCACTTGCCGGCCATGGAAGTCGAAGGTNATTGGAGATCCTGCTTTTCCGCTAATCTCAGCATTTTCCCAGATTACNTCTCCATTGCTCCTGTTGAAAGCCGTCAGATTCCCGACCAGAGCAATCACCTTATCATCCAAGCAGACCGGAGAAGTTGCCATGGATTCAACTTCCAAGCTTCGGTCCCAAAGTATTTCGCCCGTTTCCAACCCGATACAAAAAATCCGATTGCTGCCCACGGCAAATAATTGTTCCCGATCAATACATGGAGTCGAAGACGAGGAACGTCCTGAAGGTTTTCCCTCCAAAGAAGCTTTCCAGATTCGCTTTCCCGTATTGAGGTTCATAGCCAATACTACATCTTCGGCAATTCTCTTGGTGGGAGGAACGGATTGTGAGATTTTTTCAACCAAACCTTGGTCAAAACCTTGCTTCCCAAGCCATTCATCCAAATGAGATTGGCTGCGAAAAGGCTTGTTTTTCATGGCGTGCAACCTTTTGATAACTTCAACCGGAAGGGCTAACTTTCCTTGTCTAAATCTTGAAGCAAGTAAATCTCCCTGCACCATCTTTTGCCTTGGATCCAAATGAGACTCAAGCCATTGATCAATCCATTGATCGAGTTTTGTTCCCCGAAGTCTTGGGTTTAAGGAAAGACGGTCCCTCTCTGCTTTTTCAACAATTTCACTTGGAAGGTTTACTTTGCGAGCTCCAAACTTTCTCAAAAAAAGCTCCGAAATGGTTCTGGTTTCAGTGGGAACATCACGATGCCAGACGATGGAAAGATAGGCATTCTTTCCATCGGAAACAACACTGCCAAATCCCCCTTCATCACCACTTGGAATGGTTTCACTTTCCCATAATAAAATTGGTTCTATAAGTTTTTCTGTTTGAAAGCTTATCATACTTTTGCCATCTCTTCCGGGCCCACGCCATTGGGGCCATTCAGCGATCAAACAAACAGAACTCATTGTAAATAGGAGAAAGAATGAACAAATTCGAATCTTCATGCTTTCATCCAAAAATAGCATCCGAGCTTAGACAAGGAATATTACCGTTTTTATGCGACTTCCTTTTTTTAGGTACGATCAGTTTTGGATACTAGGTCATAAATCTAGAATATATTTCGTGTCTTGAACTTTACCCTAGATTTAAATTCTTTCCAACTACCTTGAACATTGACTCCTGATCTGCTTGCTCGTAAATCTTTACCCATCTTAATTACCTCATACTAACTTTTTCATCCTGCCCAATGAAAAGAAAAAAAGAACGTGAACCCGAACTTCTTCAATATCGAATAGAATATTCTATCGATGATGATTTCCCTACAGAGCGATTTTTTATGTCGCTCAACCCCAAGGATGCTTTATCTCAACTATGTCATATTTGCATTAAATCCTCCCCGTTCGACGATTTAAAACAAGGTGAACTGGATTTATTTACGCAAGCTTTTTCAAATCCAGATATCGACACCCTCGAACGGCCTGATTTATTACCCGTCCCTGATCCGATCCCAGACGAAGATTTCCCGGAGCCCGAACCCGAACCGGAACCGGTAAAAATCGAGGAAGGTGAAAATACCAAAGATGATCCGGATGATGAAGCCGCTGAAGATTTTTTTAATTCCACCTTTCAACAAGAAGAGCAAACCCCGACCCCGCCGGAAGTAAAACCCGACCCAGCTGCTGAGCATCGAAAAAAACAGGAAGAACGATTAGAAGAGATTGCACTCATCCAAAGCAAAAATGAGGCCCGACTTCAAGAGTTTGAAAATCTTAGGGGAAAAGTAGGGCAAGTACTTGAATGGTTTGAAGCTAAACTATCCATACTCACCTTCGAAGAATATAATCGGTGGATAGATAAATGGATAAGCCTAGAATATCCTTTGCCCAAAGAAGAAGATGATCCAGAAGCAGAACCGGACTCCTCGGATCCATAAAACAAACAAGTCCGCACCCCTTAGGGAGCCCGGACTTGTTTGGGGGGTTGTTCTAATCTAAACTTAGGCAATCTTTAGGTTTTTTCCCTTGGATGCAGCTGCATAAGGGATCAAAACAGTCAAAACGCCTGCGTCTAGTTTGGCCTGTGCTTTTTCAGTAGCCAAATTTTCTGGAAGGCTGATTTCTGAACTCAGGTCATTCAACTGAAAGAGAGCGGTTCCGTCTTTTTTCTTATCGGGGTTAGTATTCAAGCAAAGTTTGCTGGAATCAACCGATAGGGATAGCTCTGATTTTTGCCAGCCTGGCACCAAGAACTCAATTCGCAGTTGGGTTTCTTCNTTTTTAAATCTTACCTTTCCATATCCTGAATCTGAAAAAGTCTTTGGTTCCGATTCAAAAGTTGATGGAACATCGTTTCTTGCAAGCAGGGAGAATAGGGAATCAAATGGATTCCCGAATGGACTGATTTCATATTTATCATTTAATTTCATAGTTATTTCCTTTGTTTGATGATTAATTACATCTACATTGCATATGCTATGCCGAATATTATTTATTGATAAACAAGAGTTTATGAAATATTAAAATCCATTATTGAGCCCATTTGTCTCAACTAAATCAAGCAGGCTATGATGCGCGCCTTTATGACTCGCATTTCTTGCGGTATTTTAAATACGCCGGCTTGCTTTTTCAGCAACAGCAATTGTTTTTTGAATCGCTTCAGCCAAAAAAGCCTTGGGTTCCCTAGCCCGATACTCGGGGTTATAGAGCTCCAGAGAAATAGGACCCTGATAATCTATTTTTTGAAGGGTTTGAAGGGTTTCGACAAGAGGCAGAACTCCATCGCCTGGCAAGACCCGAATTTTATCCTCATGCTTAGCATGGGGCTTGACCCCTTTCGGGCAGTCCGAAAATTGAAAAATAGTAATAAAATCTCCCCGGAGGTGGTGGAAGTTCTGGAGTTTGGATTCCCCGAGAAACATGTGAAAAGTATCAGGGATTATTTGGGCCTTCTCGTGATCTGCACCAAAAGCAACTTGGGTTGCTTTGGAGATTGTGGAGAGAGGTTCAAAAAAGTTCAGGAAGACTACCCCTGCCCCTTCCAATCCATAATCCCCAATCGCAATATCTAAGATTTTTCGATAGCACCAGGATGCTATTTGAGGATCAAAAAGTTCTTTCTGCTTCATATTTGGGATGACTTGTACCCGTTGACTTCCCAAAGCGGAAACCATCCGAAGCCTGTTGCGGTGCTCCGCTATTCTTTCTTGAAAACTTTTCTCACTGACATCCAGCGCATTCCACAATCCAATCACGCTTGGGATGTACAAACCCAAGTCACGAACCAAATTCTTTAAATCTTTTAAATCACCACCTTCCTTCTCGTATTTTTCCAGTTCACGATCCCATGGCTCAACACAATCAAAGCCAGCCTCNGCTGCTAGTCGGAGTTTTTNCTCTATGCCNATGGATTTNTCNAAAGTTGCNGTATCCAAACAAATAGGCCAGAAACTGGANCCATTCTGCCAAGATAATTTAGANGNNGNATGTTTTNCTTGANNTTGGGCTTCTTTTTTCTGCTCACCAAGAAGNGAAAGTNCAGCAGTTGCTCCCAAAGAGGATGTAACAAATGATCTACGATTCATAATTCATCCCCTAGTGACTCCAAGATCTAGATTCAACAAGAAATAAAGCTTTGGAGAATATTAATTCTGATTATCCGATTTAAAACCAATTAAAACCGGTTGCCTAGAGATCGATTTGCTAAACGCGCTCGTCCTTATGATTCCCTCTAGCGTGGAAATCTTTTTCACTTGATGAGTTGCTAATGAGTTCGAGAATGGAGAGAAAAGCGACCTCCAATAAAATATTTAAAAAAGGGAAGGCTTTGATGTTTAATTTTCGAAATGCACTGATCACTTTGGTCTCATTTTTAGGGATTCTAGTTGGGCAGGCAACTGATCAATAAATNGTAAGAGAAAACCAAGATCAGGTTGGATAGTTTGTCAAAAACTACAGGAATTTGATTCCGAAGAGTCCTTGGTTTTTTGGAATTTCTTTGGAATTTGCTCTCGAGGCGTTGATTGTTGACGATTCAAAAAGCCTCCTATAGTAGTATTCGTCTTCAAAGTGGGTCGGTAGCTCAATCGGTAGAGCAGTGGCCTTTTAAGCCATTGGTTCCGGGTTCGAGTCCCGGCCGGCCTACCATAGTTTTTCACCAAAGCAAATTTGCCCGCAGACTTAATGTNATGTTTTTCTTTAANAAAACAGGTGCCTTGGTACAAATTCAAATTTCACAGGAGGTAAACTTTTGTTTAATTACTTGAAAGACCAAGTCTTTTTAGTTCGCTAAGATCCAGCTTCCCACTGGCAAGAATGGGAATCTCTGGTACTTTCTTACTCGCTTTGGGAATCCAAAGATTTGGGATTCCCTTGGCTAACAGCTTTTTTCTTACATCCTGAATTTCGAAATCTTCGGTTGTTAAAAGGATCAACTTCTCCCCTTTCACCGGGTCGGGCAGACCAACAACCGCACAATTGACTTGATCCGAACCATCCGGGAAAAAGACTTCGCAAATCACATTTTCCACTTTGGTATGCGGAACCATTTCCCCTCCAATTTTTGAAAACCTGGATAGTCTCCCTTCAATAAACAAGAAACCATCTGGATCAATTCGACCAAGGTCTCCGGTAATATACCATCCTTGATCATCNAAAGCCGTNCTGTCTGCTTGGTCATCATCAAGATAACCGGAAAAAATATTAGGTCCTAAAAAACATAAAATTCCAACTTCCCCAGTAGGTAATGCCTCGGATGTTTCGGGTGAGATGGTTTTGCCCTGAATATCGGGCAACAATCTACCCACCGATTTTTCTCTCATCCCTTGGTCTGGAAGATTGAAGGAGATGGCAGGGGATGCTTCAGTAAGGCCATACCCCTCAAGATAAGAGCAAGGGCAAAGAGATTCCCAATCCTCCTTAAATCCATCCGGGGTTTTCTCTGCTCCTGCTACAACGAACCGAATACTCTCCAGCTGTTCCTTTTTTGCTTTACGAAGATAGCCCCGTAAAAAAGTGGGGGTGCCTAAAAGAACTTGCACTTTCTCGCTCTCAATTACTTCTAAGCTCTTTTTGACATCAAGCGGAGACGGGAGGCAGACCATAACTAAATCGGACAGCATGGTGTAAAGCATGGAAACCGTAAATCCAAAGGAGTGAAAAAGAGGAAGGTTTGCCAACAAGTAAGATTGACTGGCAAATAATTGAACACTTTCGATTTGCCTGCAGTTTGAAAGTAAATTCTGGTGGCTTAAAACAACCCCTTTTGGATTTCCCGAACTGCCTGAGGTAAAAAGTAAAGCGGCTTCTTGATCCGGGTCACTCCCAATTCCTAAGCCCCGAATGATTCGGGGAACCGGGCAGAGAAAGACCTGCAGGTGATTCCATATCATTTGCCCCTTTTGCTTCCTTTTATTCCTCAGCCAAGATCCCAGGTCGAAAATATTTTGAGGCCACGGAAAATCGGTAATTTTTTCCCTTACCGCCGCGGCGGAAATAATCGTCGATACCTCCGCTTTCTTCATGGAGTANCTCAAACTTTCCTCGCCTATGGTAAAATTTAAATTAACCGGAATTTTATCTGCGAGTATGAGCCCAAGGTTGGCAAGCAGACCTCCTGTACCTGAAGGGAGAACCACACCTACCCTCTTATCGGGAATCTGTTCTTTCAATTCTTTGGCCAAATTAAGTGCCAGTACGAGAATAGTTCCGCGTTTCATTCGAACCGGATACGGTAGACCATGATCAATCAAGCCCATATGGAAGAAATTCTTCTTGAGCGANCGGACTAATTCATAGCCAAGATGTGATTTTTCTTNAATCAACATCTTTGTCTTACTCCTTTTTGTTTGCCGTTGCCAAGAAAAGAAGTGCTCCTAGAATANGAGAATGTTTTTGAGAAAGGCTCATTTTATGGTTCTAATAGCTGCCCCAGAATATTCGCGAATTTCGTAGCCCTGACCTCGTGGGTCAAACCTTCGGNGAATGGGCTTTCTGCTGAAATTACATTACTAAAATGTATAGCCAAGTAGTTATATTCACCTTNAGACATCCCCTGACTTTTTAACTCTCCTCACCATGAAAGATAATCAAATTTTAATCTATGACACCACCTTGCGGGACGGTTCGCAAGCGGAAGGAGTATCCTTTACTGTTTCCGCTAAATTGCGAGTTGCCGAGAAGCTCGATCAATTTGGCGTTGATTACATTGAAGGCGGTTGGCCCGGGAGTAATCCGAGAGATATGGCTTTTTTTGAGCAGGCATCTGGTTTAAATTTACAACACTCCAAAATTGCTGCCTTTGGCTCAACTCGTAGGGCTTCCACTCCAGTTGAGGAAGATGCTCAAGTAAAATTACTTCTTGAGGCAAATACCCCGGTGGTCACTATTTTTGGAAAAACTTGGCTCCTTCATGTAACCGATGTTTTGCGCACCACTCNCGAAGAAAACCTCGCCATGATTGAAGATACCGTTCGATATCTCAAAGAACAGGGCAAGGAAGTGGTATATGATGCGGAGCANTTTTTCGACGGCTACCTGGATAACCCAGAGTATGCGATTTCCANCCTTGAAGCGGCCCAAAAAGGAGGGGCGGATTTCCTTACTTTATGTGAAACCAACGGGGGGAAGCTGGTAACTCCCTTTCAGGAAATTACCACCGAAGTGGTGAAGCGTTTCCCCAATTCTGCAATTGGAGTGCATTGCCACAATGATACGGGGGTTGGGGTCGCGGTAAGTCTTGCCGGAGTCGAAGCGGGTGCGATCATGGTACAGGGTACCATGAATGGATATGGAGAAAGGAATGGCAATGCCAACCTTACCACCATTATTCCTAACCTTGAAATTAAGATGGATCGATCGACAAATTGTCAGCCTCATTTGTCCAAACTTCGNGATCTTTCTCTTTTTGTAGATGATGCCACGAATTTAAGGTCTGATATACGTGCTCCTTATGTGGGTGCCGCTTCTTTTGCTCATAAGGGTGGAGTTCATGCTGATGCCGCAGCCAAATCAACCCGTAGCTATGAGCATATTGATCCTGCAATTGTGGGAAATCGTACTCGTGTACTGGTCTCAGACATGTCGGGTAGAAGCAGTATCATGATGAAAGCAAAAGAGATGGGGATGGAAGTAGATGGGCGTTCACCCGAGATGAAATCATTTCTCGAAGAATTAAAACAACTTGAATTCAAGGGATATGAATATGAATCTGCAGATGCTTCCTTTGATCTCTTGCTTCGAAGATTTCTTCGTGGGGAAGATTTTGCTTTTGAAATTCTGCGCTACCATCTCGGAGTTGGGAGCGGAACCGAAACCAAGACCAGTTCTTCAGAAGCAACTGTTAAGCTAAAAATTAAAGATGAAATCAGGCACACGGTCGCGGAAGGAAATGGTCCGGTATCCGCACTCGATCATGCCTTACGGCAGGCTCTGGAAAAAGACTTTCCCTACATTAATCAAGTTCGCTTAGTAGATTTCAAAGTCCGGATTCTTGAAAGTAATCTTGGAACTGACGCAATCACTAGAGTCCACATTGAGTCCACGGATGGAGANAAAACATGGGGAACGGTTGGGGTCAGCGACAATGTTATTACCGCCAGCTGGGAGGCCCTAGTCGATTCCGTATCCTATAAGATACTACTCAACTCGGAGTAACTTCACCCGCGGTCCNAGCGGTNTCCACANCTCTGGATTTGTGGANATAAAAAGTACTTCGGTCGGGATACCAAGCATCGCAGCAAGGTGGCTTGGTCCAGAATCNTTTCCTAAATATCTACCTGCTTNTTGCTCTANGCTTTCTTTAAAAGCTGATAANGAAAGNCCNGANAGAAATTGAACCNTTTTTTGNTCNGCAANCGANGAGCNTAGNAANTTNTCTCTGCATTCCTGGTCNGNCTCNCCNAACGAGAAAATGATCCGATTTTCAGTATCTTTCTCTAGCCAATTGATTGCTCTGTTTTCAAAAAAAGACAGGCTTGCGTTTTTCTTGGAACTCCCACTACCAGGATGAATCCAGAGGGTTTTACTTTGAGAACTCCAGTGATCTCCTAACCATGGAGTGTTATGGACTTCATCCCGAAAGCTCCAATCCAATGCATGATAAAGATGCTCCACGAAATGGGGCTCCGATTTTGGCCGAGGCAGAAGCGGAATGACCTTCTTGGCTCCCGCTTCTCCTAACTCATCCACCCACTCCTGGTCATTCCAAAAAGTGAAAACATCCCTATCCTTGCAGATAACACAAAGGTCCTTGCCTTCCTTATCCAAGTCATGCAACACCAACTGCTCAAGCTTTAGAACCTGAAGAAGAGGATGGAAGCATGCCCGGGTGAAGAGCTTAACCTCTTGGTAGCGATTACAAGCTTCAAACAAAATCGGAATAGTTAGTAAAAAATCACCTAACCCCCCACCCCGAATCAATATTAATTTCTCACTTTTTGCGGGATTCATTCGCCTTGCGAGTCTTTATTATTAGAGCTTTAACTTGTTTTTCGATAAGGTAGCTTTGATGAATGAGCGTATGGAGTCAGGGTCAACCTCTACCTGATAATTTCTTGGCTCAACCTCGAGCAAGACCTCTAGTTCATCTGCCTTGGGAACTTTCATCCTAGCTTGTTCATAAACGGATGGGAATTTAGCAGGATGTGCAGTGGCCAGGACCATGCTAGCTTGTTTCGGATCCAAATCCTTAAATGCACATGCCGTATGGGGATCCACCAGATAATCAAATTCATCCCAAATCTGTTGGATCAACTCGGGGATTTCCAATTCCGATGAGCTACAACTTGAAAAGCCCGAGCTTACAAACTTTTCAAAGCAATATTTTCCTTCTTTACGAAAAGAAGTCATTACTTCTTGTACCCTTGATGAATCCTTCCCTAGGATAAAATAAAGCAGTCTTTCAAAATTCGAGGCTACCTGAATATCCATAGAGGGTGCCAGGCTTGGACGAACCGAAGATAAGGCATATTCTCCCGTTTTGAAAAGCTGGTGTAAAACATCATTTTGATTGGTAGCCACCCGAAATTCAGCAATTTCAATACCCATCTTTGTCAAAAGCCATCCAGCAAAAACATTTCCAAAATTACCGGTAGGTACAACAAAAGTAGTCTTGGTTCGGCATTCAGGTTTCAACCTCAACCAAGCGAACAAATAATACACGCTTTGGGCAAGAATACGGGCGAGATTAATCGAGTTGACTGCAGAAAGCCCAACTTCTTCCCGAAAAGAAAGATCGGTAAAGATTTCTTTCACCGTTCTTTGGGCATCGTCAAAGGTTCCTTCGATCGCAATCGGATAAACATTGCTTGCCCCGGTACAGGTCATTTGGCGCTCTTGTAAAGGAGACACTTTTCCATTTGGATAAAGAATGAATACTTCTACCCCCTTTTTCCCGACAAGGCCTGAAATCGCTGCGGCCCCAGTATCTCCCGAAGTAGCCCCCAAAATAGTCAAAGGCTTTCCTTCCCTCTCGATCTGGGCTTCATATAAATTACCAAGTAATTGTAAGGCAAAATCCTTAAATGCTAAAGTCGGCCCGTGAAAAAGCTCCAAGACCTTCCATTGATCAGATAAAGAAACAATCGGTGCCACTTCAGAAACTGAAAAACCTGAGTATGCTCTGTACACACAATCCTTCAAAATTGCAGGATTCATATCCGTAGCAAAGAGTTTAAAGAATTCGAAGCAAAGCTCATCATAAGCTAAGCCTTCCCATTTTTTTAAATTTGGAGAAAGATCCGGAAAAGATTTTGGTAGGTATAGGCCTCCATCCGGAGCCAGGCCATGAGCAACTGCTTGGGTGAACCCAACCGAATCCGAAAAGCCACGCGTGCTAATGAATTCCATTTCGATTGGTTTTATGAGCTACGGGACATCCTATTTACCGAGACCAAAAGCAACATGAGCCACACGGGTTGCCTCATCTCCTTGATCGGGGCTTACCGCCACTGAAATTTTAATTTCTGACGTACTAATCATGAGCATATTTATTCCCGCATTCGCCAAAGCCTCAAAGAAGGTCGAAGCTACTCCTGAATGGGACCGCATGCCAACTCCTACCACGGAAATTTTGGCAATATTGGTACTCTTTCCAAGTTTGCCACTGGATTCATCCGCAAGGTGCTCTTTCAATGCCTTCTCCGCACGGAAAGCGTCCTCGGAGGGAACCGTAAAGGTTAAGTTAGCCTTACCGTTCCGAGCTACATTTTGGACGATCATATCAACCACGACTCCGGCATCTGCCATTACTTTAAAAA